>NZ_KL543983.1:32369-287535 GCF_000711905.1 Methermicoccus shengliensis DSM 18856 | reverse complement strand
TGTAGCCCATCGGATAACGAGTTCGATGGGATGCGGGGCTCGTGACCGTCCCGAAGGGTGCATGAGCTTGAGGCGTAAAGCCTCAGGTGAACGCCCAACCGCAGCTGTCGTCCACTTGGCTTTTTACAAAAGCCAGCAAAACAGCGCATTAAGGGGGATGGCTGTGCCATCCCCCATAATCCACTCACGTCGGCTTTTTACAAAAGCCGGCAAAATAGCGCATTAAGGGGTGTGGCTAAGCCACACCCCATTAATCCACTCACGTGCCAGCTTCGTTAAGCTGTTTGGAAGCCCCATGCGTAAGCGTGGGGAGTAGTTCACGTGCACTAGAACCCACAGGGAGAAACGCATGAACATGATACAGAAAAAGCTGGCAGAGGTAACTGAGAAAATTAAGAATATAGAGGGATTTGAGAAAGTAGCATTTATCATCCTCTATGGTTCAGCAGCAGAGGGGCGGATGACTGAGGGTTCTGATATAGACCTCTGCATATATTATGATGGTGCCCCGGAGGAGGCATCAAGATTCAGGTTTAAAGTACTTTCAGAACTCTTTGATGACAGATATGACGTTCACATTTTTCAGCAGCTCCCCATTTATGTGAGGGTGGAGGTTTTGAGGGGAAAGGTAATCTACTGCAAAAATAAGAGGTTTTTATATGATGTTGCTATTGAGACGATAAAAGATTTTGAGAGGTTTAAACATAGATTTTATGATTATATTGGGGTGAGAGCCATCAGATGAGGGAAGAGATTATTAGAACAAAAATAAAGGAGATAAAAGAAAGCATAGGACTGGTAGAAGAGCATCTACCTGATAAATTTGAGGAATTCTCCAGTATGGGACTGGTAAAAGATGGGATTTACAAAAGGGTAGAATTTGCGATTGAAAATGTTTTTGACATCTGTGCCATCATAAATGCCGATCTTGAACTTGGAATTCCAGGCAGTGATGAGGATATCGTAGAGAATCTGGTAAAAAATAAGATTTTAAGCAACAAAATGAGGGAAAAGTTGAAAGCCATGAGGGGTTTTAGAAACATAGTTGTGCACAGATACGGAAGAATAGATGACAAACTTGCATTTGGGATATTAAGGGAAAACATTGGAGATTTCTATGAGTTTATAGGGAGAATAGAGGAATTCTTAGGAAAATGATGGATGTGTGAGCTGCCCCCTCACGCAAGGGGCTCTGTGAGGAGTTCTTTACGAGCCTTAAAGAGGGGGGTCCCCACAGGCTGGTTCACGCAGCCACTACCTTATCCGGACTCAGGGGCTACCTTCTTTACATAGCAAACCCAAATGATAACTCAAATTATCATAACGGCGGTTATCATGAAGTTCGTTGACAGAGTGGAAGAGCTGAAGGCTCTGGGAGAAAGGCTGGACAGCGACATATTCGAGTTTATCGTGATCTACGGCAGGAGGAGAGTTGGCAGCAACTTAAGTTAAAAATCGGGGAAATGTTGTCTGGCAACAATCAGCAAGTACTGTGGTAGTTGACTTCAACTCTATCTCAGCAATACTTCCCCAACTTCTTTTTTGAAATGGTATCTGTCTTTATCCTTCAGTTCTTCGATTATTTGCTTTATTTCCTCCTTGTCTATGAGTCCTTTCTCCTTACAAACCAGAAGCAACTCTGGAATGTTAAATACAGATAAACCTTCTCTTTCAGCAATCTTCTCCGCTTTTTCTATAAGAATGTCGCTGAGAGGACACACCGTCTTGACGGCGTGGTGAATTTGTGGTGAAATAGGAGAGGCGGGTGGGTTATCTTTATAATCTAACAATTATAAAAGAAAATGTGCCACCCGTCAAAAGTCATGATGTTGAGAGAGGAGTGGTATGTGGCATGTGGCATCGGGGGGCTCGTGAACGGCCCGACCCACAGCCAGACCCCGGCCGTGGTGGCGTGCTGAGGGAAGCCACTGTCTTCGGGTAGTTCACACCGGGCAACACCACTCATACGAGAGCCGTAAGCGTGAACCGGCCGGTGGGGACCCCTCTCTTGGGTGGGGCAAAAAAGATTGCATATGTTCTAAACATTACACCAGATGGATTGTTTATGTGACAGTGACAGATATTGGGTATCAATCTGTGAGAAAGAGTAATAAAGTTGTTTTTGAGTTCGAGAGTGGAACAAAGCTTGGAATTGAGATGTGGAGAATTATTGAAGCAATTGAATTTCTCAAAAATCGTGGTATTGTTGCGATTGGGGGAAGGATCTCAGAAGAATATCCAAAAGATTCGCTTGAAGGTCATTTAAAGGAGATGGCAAAAGAAAAGTATGGGAGAAAAAACAGATACAAAGACCGCCGGAGAAGTATTATTTCTTAATAGTGGGAAAAAAGTGTTATGAAATATGGTTTCTTATTAGCAGGATAATCTTTTGTTGACGTGTTTATTATATCCATTTGAGGCGTTAAAGTTGACGGGTCTCTTTTTCCCAAAGCAGATCAAACAGATAAATATGTGGGCGAATTATGCCTTCGTTTTCAGTATACAAACCGTATGGAATTCCATTGTCGTCGAAGTAGACCATGAGAAGTTTCGAGTCATCGACTACAAGAATGTAATTACTGCAGGATCCGACTTCCCTTACCTCTCCGCTCAGAGCGTAGATTTCATCCTTACAAACACGCTCAAATGTACCTAATGCATAAAGTTTCACGCCTTTTGGAAGATATTTTTTCAGCGCATTCTTGCACTTTAGAGTGAATAGAGGTCGTTCACCCATAAGTTTAACACATTTTTTTGCACCCTGAATCATTTCCAGAATCCGACCAATGATTGCCTCTTCTCCCTCGATTATCCATACCTGAGAGCCTCCATCACTAGTTTGGAGTTTGGGCGCTCGCTCTTCAATTTCTTTAATTCGTTCTTTGAGTTCTTCCATTCTGGCATTAAACTCTGCACTAATTTGTCTGATCCGATTTGTAAGAGCCCAATGGACGCCCACTGCTGCGTATTTTTTGGGGTTTGTGTGTCTGCCTTGGATGAATCCCTTACGTTCAAGTGAGGATAGTGTATCATAAATGCGCTGTTGTGGAATTCCAGATAATTTCGCTATAGTTCCTGCACTGGCTTCGCCTATAGTCAGGAGTACATAATACGCTCTTGCCTCATACGTGGTAAGTCCATAGTCACGGAGTGCGTTAACAAAGCTCTCATCTATTACTATATCCATTCTAAACGATCCTTCGAGATTGTGCCTTATTTAGTTTTTTGCCTCTCACCACTAGTGTGCTTGTCTTAGAAAATCGCACCACTCGTTCAGCGACACTCCCAAGAAGTAGATGATCTATACCGCTTCTTCCATGAGACGCCGTTACTACAAGATCATAGTCCGCTGAGATATCTACAATAACGGAGACTGGATGTCCCTTCATCGAAATGTAGTCTGCAGTATCACCGAGAATCTTTCTGGCCATGCCGAGAGCGTGATCTCTGCGACGTTGTAATTCTTCAAAATATAGCTGCGATGGCACAGCATCGGACGTATCCATTACATGTAAGACCGTTATTTCAAAGGGTATGCGTTCTCGAAGCCAATGTACCCACTCGATCGCGGTTTGTGAATATTCAGAACCATCTGTAGCAACCAGCACGCGCTCTGGAAGTGCTGATGAACGTGCCACAAGCACGGAAGTTTTTGCATGACGTACAACTTTTTCGGAAACGCTACCTATGAACATTCTTTCAAGTCCAGAACGGTTGTGAGACCCCACCACTAAAAGGTCGGCATCAACTTCTTTTGCGTACGAAACGATCTCATTAACCGGGTGCTCTTCCCTGATAACCGTGTAAGAATCTGGAAATAACTCTCTAACCGATGCAATGGCTTCTTCAGCATTCTGTCTTTTTAACTGGTTACAGACTACCGAAATCGCGTGTAGATTTCCGTCAAGGGCTTTTGTCAGTTTCACCGCAAGCTTAACAGCAGTTTCAGATGCTTCAGACCCGTCTGTCGCCACAAGAATTTTAAATTTATTCGTATTGCCGATTCCACATACTTCCACCATAATTATTCACCCCCTACCATCTAAATTTGAATATAAATTTTTAATATAGTATTGAAATTAACACATAAGAAATACTTGCTATGAACATCCATGCAATAAGTCCGACATAGAACGGCATTATCCCCACTTCCTTCATGTCCCGGAAACTCGTGTTCAACCCCATAGCAGCCATCGCTATAGCCAGCAGGAGATCGTCAATCTGAATCATTGCTCTTGAGACTGCGTCAGGTATTATTCTCACCGAGTTGATGAAAATCATCGCTACGAATCCGAGGATAAAGTATGGAACTGGTACTGACCGGAAACTGAAGCCACCGACATCCTTCCTAGCTAAGAGAATGCCCAAGACTATAGCTATAGGTGCAAGAAGGGCAACCCTCGAAAGCTTGACTACAGTTGCGATGTCGCCGCTTGTATTGCTGACGGCATAGCCTGCTGCCACCACTTGCGCCACCTCGTGTATGCTGGCTCCCGCCCATACGCCGTAAAATACGCTGGACAGACCCATGATCTTGGCCAGCACAGGATAGACGAACATGGCAACTGTGCCAAAAAGCGTAACTGTAGCAATAGCAAAGGCAATATTGCGGTCTCTGGCATTTATAACACCTCCCACTGCAATCACTGCAGAAGCGCCGCACATGCTAACACCTGTGCCAATGAGTGTCGCCAGTTCTTCCGAAATTCTGGTGTGCTTTCCCAACCAAATTGAAAATGCCAGAGTCAATACAACGCTTGCAATAACTACGATCAACCCCTTGCTGCCGATATGAGCAATTTCCGCAACGCTAATTTTTAGACCGAGCATAATGATGGCTATTCTCAGGATGCGCTTGAGCGAGAACTCCACTCCCGGACGGAAAATCTTCGGGAGACCTGTAGCATTTCTGAAAATCATCCCAATGATTATGGCAAGTATCAGAGGAGAAATTGCAATGTAATTGTTTACTGTTTGGGTTAGAACTGTGGCTAATGCTGCGAGCGCGCTTGAGTAGATTAGACCTGGCGTTATCTTAATAGCCCTAACTCCTATCTCACCCATCTCACCGCCTCCATATTAACACCACTTTTTAATGGTGTTCACCACTTATAGATGGTGACCTTTTTAAAAATTGTGCTTGTACAGCAGGACCCGTCAACATAACCACCTTTTAGGGTGTCTCCAAATTCACCACTCAGCCAGCCTCTGCAGAGCTTTCTTTTCCTCAAATCCCAATCGGATGATGATTGCAATAAGAAGTACGTTAGCATAGACGAATTTAGCAACCGATCTCTCAGTAAACCGACGTATTTTGTCCATAAAGAGCCAACGTTTCCCTAATTAAAAGACGTATTCTACTTCCGACCTTTCAGATTTTAGCTCGTCTACTCTCTTCAAATAGCCAACAAGATTTTTACGAGTTTTTGAATAAATAGACCGGAGTCGTTTACTCCGTAAGCAACTGTTGACCCTGTAATCAACAGGTCATAGTTGAGTTTCACAGGCCTGGCCTGCCAGAGATAGAATCAAGAGAGCTCAAAGATAATTTCTCTTCAACGGTGCTCTCAATCCTTCGAAAATTTTATCAAGTTCCTGACCAGAATGGTAAGGATATGAAGAAAAATTACTACCTCACGAAGAGTGAACAGCTGGTCTTCAGGGTTATTGAAAATGCCAGAATTATCTCAACCACCGAACTCAAGGATTTATTTCCGGAGTTGAGCGAGGAGATGATATACAAGGTTGCATCGAGCCTTGAAAGGAAGGGTTACCTCTACCGTCTGAAGAAAGGTCTGTATCTTGTCCAGAAAACTCCCTCAAAGGAGCCGCTCATCGAGAACCCGTACGAAATTGCCCTGAGCATTTTTAAAGGATATATTGCATTTTCCTCGGCATTGAGGCTTTACGATCTGATCGAATACGAGCCCTTCACTATCTTCGTCGCAACACCTGAGAAATCTGGAAGGGTTGAGCTGAACAGCTACACCGTGAGGGCTGTTTCAATGGGGGAGAGAGCAATCGGAATCACATTTTACAGAGGGGTTTACATCTCAACTAAAGCAAAAACTTTCTTTGACTGCTTTTATAAGCCCCAGTACGCTGGAGGTTACGAAACAATAACTAAAGCGCTGTTTGAAGTGAAAAACATGGACTGGGATGAATTTTTAAGTTATTTCAAAAAGTTTGCCTCGCCATCGCTCTGCCAGAGGACTGGCTATATCTTGGATTTGATGAGGAGGGAGCTTGATTTTAAAGTCCCGGAGAACGTCCTTCTGTTTTTCAAAGGCAGGGTTAAAACCAGAACCAGATTAATTCCGACAGCCCCTTCTAAGGGGCGTTTTATCTCAGCTTGGAAAGTTACAGACAACCTCGGAAAGGAAAGAATCCTGGGGTGGGCTTATGGAGCTTGAAATGCTTCGCTATCTTGCCGCAAAGACAGGTTTGAGCTTGAATTACATCTCAAAGGACGAGAAAGTCTCATACCTGCTCTCCCAGATCTGGGAGATATTTGGAGAGAGTGTGATTTTAAAAGGAGGGACAGCTCTGAACAGAGTTTACCTCTCAAAGCTCAAAGTCAGCCGTTTCTCAGAAGATATTGATTTAGATTACTCCGTAGATTGCTTCGGGCACGGTCTTGACGAGAGCATCAGAAGCATCAATGCGCCAGCGGGCTACGAGGTTGCGCATCACGTCTCGGGTCTTGACGAGAGCATCAGAAGCATCAATGCGGGGATGCAGGCGGTAAAGGATTTCGATGTTTCAGGCCCGAAAATTCTGCACAGAACTTTACGCTTTGATTGCCATTACATTAATGAACTCGGCAATAGAGATAGAGTCAGGGTGGAGTTTTATCTTAGCAAGCCCCCTTCTGTCGAGGCTAAACCCGCTCTGGTTAAGTCCCCCTTTGTTGATTCTTATCCCACGATTTTCCGCGTTTATTCGCTGGAAGATTTGCTCGCAAGAAAACTTATAGCTTTACACAACCGCATGGATGGCAAGGACATCTATGACGTCTTTTACGCTTTGAAACTCGATTTTGACATGGAAAAGTTTGAAAACGCTTTGAAATTGGTCTTGGATTTTTACAGGATTGATAGAAATTTCTTTGAAAACGTTACCGGAAAACTCGATGAAGCCAGGAAGAATGCAAGATATATTGGTAACTCCACGAATCACTTCATACCCAAGCACCTGAGACCCAGCTGGGTTGAAATGATTGAATCGCTGAAAGGTGAGATTGAAAAACACAAACTGAAGACTGGATGATCAGCTTTAGCTGACCCACAGCTTTCAGAAGTCTGGTTGCCCAAAGGTGGTTGTCTTTATAATCTAACAATTATTTAAAAGAAAATGTGGCACCCGTCAAAAGTCATGAGATGGCAATCGGGACCCGTGAACGGCCCGACCCCGGCCGTGGTGGCGTGCTGAGGGAAGCCCACCTACACGCAGGTGAGTGGTTCACAGTGGCTTGTGCTTTGAAATGAAGTTCGTCGACATAAGGCTTTTAGAGGAGTTAAACTTTCAGATTTCTACTCAACGCTGGATTTCGCAATGGTCTTAAATTCCAGCGGTATATCTTTCCCAGTAAAGTAAAGGACTTCTATCTCTATTACTTTTCCCTCTTTTAGGATTATTCCCTCTCCTACTTCTTCACAAACGTATTCTTTCAGAGGATAGTCAAATCATATGTCCGGAGCCTCCATCCCCCTCTCTTCACCTTCTTTAACCCTGTTCTCCAGTTTGTCGATAGTAGAGATACACATTGCTATCTTTCCTGCTTTGCCTTATGAAATCGGGGTCACTCCCATTTTGACCAGTGGTTTAATCAGGGTTCTACTCCTGCTCAGTTCTTCGTATACTTTCACTGTTATGAACAACTTATCAAACAATTTGAAGACTAAATCCAGGTGATCTATTTTTAGAAGAGCGCTGATAAACCCTGTGTCAGCTAAAGCATGCTTAGCCTCTTTGCTTTCTCTCTCAGCTCTTTTGCCGATTCTGGCCCCCTCCTTATCGTGATATTATTTTTGATTAAAAGCTCTTTCATCTCCTCGTAAGACAGTCCAGCCATTTCTGATGCTTTACCGAGACTTATTTCACCTTCTTTATACAATTCCATGGCTATTTTTTCTCTCAGTTCCTTATTTGCAGCCAGGAACATGTTTATTGCATCACGTAGCAAATCCTCTTTTCTGTAACCCAGTTTTTCCGAAGCATTCAGTATATATTCTACTGCTCCCATTTTCTGTTCACATGTTTTCATTCTCAACTCTCAGCGTAATAAAACTTCTCCATCTATTTTCCTCATCAAAACTCTTCAGAACTTTTTCAACTCCAACCATCATTTGCCGGTCTGCTCTGCATGAATTCCGCCCACATCCAGATTATACTCAGGCTGAGGCAGCTCTAATTCTTAATTATCCATCTCGTAAGAGCAATGTTGTCCTGTATGCAGAATAAAGTAATCTAACCCTCTTTTCTCGCATTCCATCATCACGGGGCTCATTTTGATCATCTCAGGGCGAGTGCCGGGGACTATTGCCATCATCCATTCACCTGTCAATTTTTATAAATAATATCCTATATTTATTAAGTAATCTTTTGTCTCGTTCAGAAATATCTCTGCTTTGTCTACCAGATCTTCAGCTTCGTCCCTGTTTGGCATAGTTATAACTTCATAGTCTCCTTTCTGTCTTTCCCTGAATCCTTTAACGAGATATTTATGAAGCTCCTCTGAAAGTAACCCCTCTTTAACAAACTCTTTACCAAAGTAAGCAATAACGGCAGAGTGTTTTGAAAATCTTAAATCCTTTGTTAAGAGTAAAGCCTCGGTACAGTAAAACATAGCGTAGTACGCTCTCGAAACCCCAAAATCATAATCTCCGGAACGCAGCAAGCTTTTTGCTGCCCTGAGACTCCTTTCAGCTTTTATTATTAAGGCTCTTATTTCCCTTTCGTATTTCTTCATATTCTGATACCCTCTTCTTTGACATTTAAGAGAAAAGGTGTGCTGTACTCTTCAAATATCTTCAGTGGATAAATTATGCATGAAATTGCGATATCGTCCTTTAAAGAATATTCAGCTACCAGCTCATCAATTTTTTCATTCTCATCTTTGCTTAACTCATCTCTAACCAGAATTAAAACATCCACATCAGAGTATTCAGAAAAATCTTCTCTTGAGTAGGAGCCAAACAAAATCATATCAGCGAATTTGTCTCCCAGCGCATCAGTAACATCGACTTTGAGCTCCTTTAAAATTTCCCTGATTTTCTCTCTCCCAATACCTCTCACTCCTGCCATATTGCTCATACTACTGCACCACCATTAAATTTGTCTCCTCTTGCTGGATCTTCACATCCCGCTATCTCAACAATCCTCTCCCCAGCCCCACCATCACCAACCCCAGCTGTTTTCTCTGTTCAGGCTTGTTTGTTGAATGGAAGGCGTCATACAACCACTTCAATGGATACAGCAGTAGTGGTAGCTTCGGAAATCCTTAGCCCTTCCTTTTTCAAACCCTCTATATGAAAGGCTATTGCTTCCTTCATTCTTTCAATCGTCTCTTCCACAGTTTGTCCAGTGGCAATACATCAATACATCCGGGCAGTAAGCTGAATAATTATTTTCAGCTTTTTCAATGATTATCGTGTATTTAACTGCTGCGGGCGGGAAGTCCCTTTCGTAGGGGGATGAGAGCCAGCAAGCTATTTGTACTGTATTCTCTATGCTTTCTGTCGCTACCGAAAGGTAGCCTAGGGATGGGACAGTCCGAAGTCAAGCCCGTGGAGAGGGAACCTCTGCCTAGGTCGGCTGAAAGAGCTACCGATGATGGTAAGTTCTCTCTGGGAAGCGGGAAGCTCCTTGAGTAAGCAAGGGGTAGTTCACACATCCTCCCTCACCTCCTTTAAACCAGCTTGTTTCATGCCATTTAAGTTCCCTTTGCGACATCATCATTTCACGACTCTGGTTTGCTTTATCTGGAAGGGATCAAACAGAGGAAACCTTTTGTGTTTTGTCAGTCAAGTGGGCGTAGATGATACTCGAGCACCTTATATACTCAACAGCCATCGCCATCGTGTTCGGCATGCTCTATCGGAGGGCGACGGGAAGGGAACACTCTTGGCTCATCGTGGCGAGCGCCTACGCCCCAGATGCCGATGTGTTCGCGGATGCGCTGCTCAGGAAGGTTGGCATCACGGTGCTCGTGCTGGGTCAGCCCATAGGGCACGGAGACTTTCACAACATAGCGGTGCTCGCGGTGTATGCGACTGCAGCAGCGTTTCTGCTTCACCCCTTTGGAATAAAGTTCAGAGACTCCTTCGTGTTCGCTGGCGTCGGGTTTGGTGCCCACCTGTTCGAGGACGCGCTCATCATCAACAGGTGCCGCTATCTCTGGCCACTCTCCATGGAGAGGCTCAACATCGGGCTCATGGATTACCACCACACCCTGTACGGCATAGCAGACCCCCACGTGCTCAAGATAGGGCTCGTGCTCCTATTGGGCGCTGCAGTGCTGAGAACGCTCGTGGATGGAAGGGGATGGGTCGGGATGATGCTCCCCTATACCACATCCACCCACAGGTGAAGCGAGCGGTACACCTCGCCATTCCGATAGAGCAGAAGCTCCAGCCTCTGCTTTCCCCTGTGGGTGGGAGAAAACGCGATGGACTTCTCCCATTTTTTGCCGTCCTCGAGAGGGACGCTCTCGGTGTGCACCACCACACCATCCAGGCGCACCACCAGCCGATATGTGATGGGGGCGTGCTCATGGTTCACGATGCCCACAATCACCGTGCCCTTTTCCCCGACCATGAGGTGCGTGGGATAGTCGGCAGCCTTTCCCCTCTCGCCCAGCATGTAGAACTCGGTGAAGGGCTCTCCCGGAGGAGGAAACAGGGCGATGTATATAGTGGCGAGCACCGCAAGGATGAGGGCGAGAAGGAGCACGAGGGAGAGCACCCTTCGGCATCCAGAGCCCCGCGTCGAGCACTCACGCCCCTCTCCTCCCATATCTGCCTCACGCATCAGTCGTACTCACGCCACGTGTAGCCGCACTTGGTGCATCTGAAAAAGCGGGTCTCGCTCTCGTCAGCGCTTCTGAGCTGCCGCAGCCACCAGTAGGCGGTGTCGTTGCCACACTCCGGGCAGTGTGCCTTTGTGGTGGGAAGCCCAGCCTCCTCCTGCTCCTCGAGCACGGTGATGTCCCTTGCCTGCATCCTGCTGGTGAACACCATTGTCCCGTCCTGAGGCTTTTCCTGCTCGAACCCGCACTTTCTGCACCGCAGCACGCTGCCAGAGGGTATCATGATGCTCCTGCACTTGGGACAAAAATGCATGCCTTCACCGCCACACCACTATGAACTCCACTACTTAACTCTGTCGCATCAGCCTGGCATCGGACTAATCTCTCCCACCACTCAACATCCTACGGCGACTTGGTATACTCCCGAAGCACCACCGTGGCATAGCAGCCCTTGGGCAGTGTGAGGTGGAGCACCACACCCTCATCGTCCACGCACAACCGTGAGGGCAGAGAGGTGGCGACCTCCCTCAGCGTGCCTGCAGGGGATAGCTCGGAGAGATGTGGAAGGGAGAACATCTCGGGCTCTATGCGCTCATCATCGAGCACCCTTCGGGCGTACTCTGGCAGAGCCTCCACATCGGTGTCGTAGCCCACGATGGGCAGAGCCACACGAGCCCTGCCGTGCCGCACGAGCCTCGCCGCCATGTCCAGCGTGCCCTCGTCCACACGCTGTGCCCTCTCTCCAACGAGCACCCACTCCCCCACCTGTGGCTCCCGCAGGGACAGCCCGAGCCTCAGGCGCTCGGAGAGCATGCGGTTGAACAGGTACGACTGAAGGGCGTGCACGAACATCCTCTGAAGATTGATGGGCAGCGCCCTCATCGCATCCTCAGCCGTGCCAGAGATGAGCTTGTCGAGCATCGCCCGCTCGTAGCGAAGGTGTCTTGGAAAGCTCCTGAGCGCCTCCCTTACTGCATCTGCGGTTAGCCCAGAGCGGTACGCCTCCCACAGCCGCTCCCTTGCGGTGCGGGTGTCCTCTGGCTCCTGCTCAAAGGGCATCCCGATGTAGCACATCACCGCCCCCTCCACATCCCCACGCACGAGCAGCCTTCCCACCTCGTGGGTGATGGGACGCACCGTGCCAAACCGCTGCATCCCAAAGAAGTTGGGAGCACCCCCGAGCCTCTGGAGCTGCTCGTGGATGAGGGAGAGCCTCTCCTCACACTCCTCCCCCGATACGCTAACGTCCCTCACCCTTATCACGAACGCATTGCCCGCAAGGTCGCCAAGCCCCACGTCCCGCTGGGAGTAGCCCACGAACCTCAGGGAGACGTCCCTTATGCGAAGGGGCTCAACGTCCTCCCAGCGCACGCCGTATATGCTCATGAGCTGGATGGTGCGGGCACGCTTGTCCTTGGTGCCAGCAAACCCTATGCGTCGGTAGCTGATGTGCAGCCTCCTTGCAATCTCCCTCACGAGCTGGTGTGTGTCCCAGTCGGTCTTCTCCACCTCCACCAGGAGATACCTGCCCTCATCGCTCAGGCGGGGCTCGTACAGCTCCCTCACCACGAAGTCCTCGCATCTCGCCTTGAGCACCCCGCCAATGCCATCCGCATCCGAGCCGTACACCTCCATGCCGCACGCCCTCTCTGCGGCATGGGGGCTCTCCCGCACCATGGAAAGGCACATAAGCGGGGGTGCGTATTAACGTTTGGATGCACACTGACGTCGTGGTGGTGGGAGCGGGACCCGCTGGGTGCATGGCTGCAAAAAAGCTCGCAGAGGGAGGGGCAGAGGTGCTGCTGTGCGAGGAGCACAGGAGCGTGGGTTTTCCAGTGCAGTGCACCGGGCTCTTGAGCCAGAGGGCTCTCGATGAGTGCGAGGTGTCGGATGCGTGCATCGTGCGCCCACTGAAGCGTGCCCGCATATACGCCCCCTCTGGGGGGTGCCTTTGCATAGGGGACGAGCGCACGAGGGCGTACTGTGTGGACAGGCGCATTCTGGATGGCGAGATGGCGAGGAATGCTGTGCGTGCTGGTGCACGGTTGCTGCTTGGAGCACACATCAGGGCGGTGCGCCCGCACTACGAGGGGGTGGTGGTGGAGGGCGTGTACGATGGGAAGCCCCTCTCGCTCGATGCGAGGGTGTGCATCGTGGCAGAGGGGGTGGGAGGGCGCATCACCCGCTCCCTCGGGCTTGGCGGGGTGAAAAAGGTGCTCTCTGGCGTGCAGCTCGAGGTGCCCTACTCCCCTCCAGACGAGGAGGGTGTGGAGTTGTTTCTTGGGGGGTGGGCGCCGGGGCTGTTCGGATGGGCGGTGCCCTCCCATGGCGGACAGGCCCGCATCGGGCTTGCGATGGAGCCGGGGCTCTCCCAGACGAGTCCACACGAGCACCTCATGCGCATGATGCGAGAGCACCCCGCCCTGAAAGAGCATCTCGCATCCCCCCACACCTCCCTAGGGTTCGTGCTCGGGGGCATCCCCATGGGCACGCCTGAGCGCACGAGTGCGGACGGCGTGATGGTGGTCGGGGATGCTGCAGGGCACGTGAAGCCCACCACTGGCGGAGGCGTGTACATGGGGGTGAGGTGCGCCAAGATGGCGGCAGAGGTGGCACTCATGGCACTCGATGATGGAGACACCTCGGCAGGGACGCTCGCTGCATACGACCGTGCGTGGAGGGGAGAGGTGGGAAAGGAGCTCTCCGTGGGGCTCAGGCTTCAGGAGTTCTTTAGCGGGCTCTCGGATGGACAGCTCGATGAGATTGTGGCGGCGCTCGCAAAGCCAGAGGTGGTGCACGTAATCAACGAGCACGGGGACATGGAGAAACCAATCGAGCTTGCGAGGAGAATAGCCTCGAAGCTGGGCATGTCCATGCTCCCAATTCTAAAGGCGCTGTTGTTCAGATAGCTATATATACTCAAACATGGAGCAGGGCAGATGCTGCCAATCACAGCAGGAGGCGAACCATGGGCAAGAAGAAGGGCTCAGGCAAGTCAAAGTGAGATGTGCTCACGGGCTGGAGTCTCTCCAGCCCCATTTTTGCCCATGCTTCCCACCCTCCCATCTTACTTTGTTATACCGTCTGGTAGAGTGCGCCCATGGGACAGTGCCTCACGCACTCGAGACACTCGATGCACCGCCCAGCACTCACCCTCGGAAGCGAGTGCCCATCCTGAGTGATGGCGCCCATCGGACACCTTGCAACCATGGGGCACCTGTGGTTCTGCGGACATCGGTTCGGGTCCACCCTTATCATGCCCACACCCCTATCGCACCACATATATATACTTTTGCATGCTTTACAAAAAACCCCACAAAACACTTTGCGAGAGCGCCTTTTTTGGAGGTCTATGTCGCCCCCTGCTTTTCACCCCCATGCCGTGCAGGATCTATGAGGGCATAGAACGCATCCCAGTCCAGCGTGGTGGCAACACATCCGTCCCTCTGGAGCAGCAGCCCCACAGCGGTGAGCCCTGCTCCATGGCACAGCTCCAGCCCCTCCCTCACCTCCATGATGCACCCCACGCCCAGTATCGCCTCTGGCTCGTACTTCCTGATGAGCCGCTTGATGGCGCTCGAGCCCGGCAGTATGAACACCCTGTATCCCAGCTCCTCAGCCCTCTGCTTTGCCCTTCCGATTGGGCACCGCCCGCAGTTCACGCACGCTATTCCCTCTGGCGTGAGCGGAGCTGGGCACTCCACAGAGCGCAGGCACTGGGGAAGCAGTATCATGCGCCTTTCTGGGGGCGTCGCATAGAAGCGCTCGAGCATCACCCTGTTCTTGAGCTCCACCGCCACCCTGTCCACGCTCTCTGGGTCCATGCGAAAGAACGTGAACACCGCCTTGATGATGCCGCCCATCACCGAGATGCTCCACAGGATGAACCTCGGAAGGTAGTACCTGTCCCGCCTGAACGAGTATGCCATGAGCGCTGCGGTGAAGAGCGCCACCACGATGATGACGGCGAGCAGCACGAGTACGGCTATGCCAAGGTACACCAGCCCCTCGCCCATGAGCCGATAGAACTCGTCCGAGAGCTCGAGCGGTGCGAGTGTGTGCATGTGCTCGCCTATTAGGGGTGGAGCATGAAAAAGCTACCGCCCGAGGGATAGCGAGGGATAGATGTGCACGAGTATAGGACGCCTCACACCGAGTAGAGGACGCCTCACACTTGCACCCCTCGACCCCTCGCAACATTTATTAAGCAGCAGTGGGCGGTATATGACGGGTGCTGTGGTGGCGGGTGCTGAGGTGGCCCAGTGGTAAGGCGCAAGCCTGGAGAGCTTGTGGGGCTTTTGCCCCTCGGGAGTTCGAATCTCCCCCTCAGCGCTCATACCTATCGCACACGAGCCTGCCCCCAACCCCCACGTTCTCGGGTGAGCTCTCCTTTATCAGGACGATAATCGCCTGCTCTGGAAGCCCGTACGCCCTTGCGGCAGCACGTGTGAGCTCCTCAACGAGTGCTCTCTTCACCTCGATGTCCTCTATCGTGGGCCCGTCCACCGTGATTACCGGCATATCAATGAGTATGAAACGCACCACACTTAAAGCCTTGGGCTCAAGCCCGCAATCGATGGATATTTATGATGCCATGGATAGTGTCCCTCATGCATCTTGTGGCAATAGGGGTAGTGCACACCCCATATCGGGATGTGCGGGACGCCCCGCATCAGGGAGCACTCGCAGGGGAGGAGGGCGCCCTTGAGGTGTTCGAGCAGTACGCCGAGGGGCTCAAGGACATCGAGCAGTGCTCACACCTCATCGTGCTGTACTGGCAGCACAGGTCGAGAAGGGACGTGCTGCTCGCCACCCCTCCCCACGACAGAAGGGAGCACGGCGTGTTCGCCACCCGCTCACCCCATCGCCCAAACCCCATCGGGCTGTGCGTGGTAGAGCTTCTAAAGCGTGAGGGCACAACGCTCAGGGTGAGGGGGCTCGATGCGCTCGATGGCTCGCCCCTGATAGACATCAAGCCATACTCCGCAAGGGCGGACTGTGTGCCCCATGCCACCATTGGATGGCTCGAGGAGTAGCAGCGAAGTATGCAGCACAGCACCAGGCTCTACCTTGACACCAACCTGCAGATAATATTCGCCATCACGCTGATGGCGGTGCTCGGGGTGTCCAGCATCACCCCCGCCCTTCCCCGCATAGCAAAGGCTCTTGCTGTTTCATATGGGGAGATAGCGCTGCTCATCACGTGCTTCACCCTTCCGGGCGTGGTGCTCACACCGGTGCTGGGCGTGCTCGCCGACAGATACGGCAGAAAGACCGTGCTCATGCCCTCGCTCCTGCTGTTCGGCATCGCAGGCGGCATGTGTGCGCTATCCCAGAGCTTTGCGCAGCTTGTCGCACTGCGGCTCATGCAGGGTGTGGGTGCAGCCGCACTCGGCTCGCTCAACGTCACCATCATAGGTGACCTGTATGAGGGGAGGGAGCGCCTCAAGGCAATGGGATACAACGCCAGCGTGCTCAGCATGGGGACTGGGAGCTACCCGGCGATTGGCGGGCTGCTGGCGATGTTCGGATGGAGGTATCCCTTTATGCTCTCCCTCATCGGCGTGCCCGTGGGCATCGCTGCAATGCTCTGGCTGAAGAGCCCAGAGCCAAGGAGCACAGAGGCACTTGGAGACTATCTCAGGGGCGTGCGTGAAAGCATGAGCGCCGAGGTGCTCGGGCTGTTCGTGGTGAGTGTCGCCACGTTCATCATCCTGTATGGGGCATACCTGACGTTCTTCCCCATGCTGCTTGCGCACACCTTTCACCTCACCCCCATGATGATTGGTGCCCTGATGTCCAGCATGTCGTTCACGACCGCACTCACGTCCTCGCAGGTGGGGAGGCTGGCAAGTGGGCGCTCCCAGAGGGCGCTGGTGCTCATCGCCTTTCTGCTCTATGCCCTCTCCCTCACCCTCATCCCGCTCGTGCCCAGCCCCTGGCTCATGCTCATACCCACCCTTCTGCTCGGAGTGGGTCAGGGGCTGAACATCCCCAGCGTGCAGACGCTGCTCGCCGAGCTCGCGCCCATCGAGTACCGTGCGGCATTCATGTCGGTGAACGGAATGGTGCTGCGGCTGGGGCAGACGCTGGGGCCCGTGCTCACGGGCATGGTTGCAGCGGCGTGGGGCATACGTGCGCCGTTCTATGCGTGCTCCCTGCTCGCCCTCGGGATGGCACTGCTCATCGCAATGGTGATGAACGGCAGGGCTTAAAGCATGAAGAGCACACTCTCCCAATGATGATTCGTGCGGGCTCGCGTGTGCGCTGTGGCGGCAGCAGCCGCGGCATGGTCGGCATGGTGGTGCAGCACGGAGAGCACGCATACGCCATCACCGCCGCCCACGTGGTAAAGGGATGCACTCGCCCAATAGTGGTGGGGGATGGCACGCGCGCACGCGCCCATGCCGCGTGCTCGAGCTCGAGGCATACGATATCGCGCTTTTGGAGCTTCCCAGAGGCACCCGCATCCAGCCCACGAGGACCGCGCATGCGAGGTATGGAGAGGGGTACCTCATGGTAGGCAGGAAAAGTGTGCTCAAAGGGTGCAAGGGTGCTCATCACGAGCCCGGGAAGCACGCTTCACTACTTCGTGTGCATCGGAGAGATGCCAGCTCCGGGGGAGAGTGGCGCCCCTCTCCACGAGGGTGGTGGAGGAGGCGCTCGGAAGGTGTTAGCCCTGCTCAGCAACGCTCTCCTCTATCCACGAGAGATACCGCCTCTCACCAGAGACGGGCAGCACCAGAAGGGCGGGAAGCTCGTAGGGATGCATCTCGGAGAGAGCCCTCTCGATGTCCTCATATCTATCTGAGGTGGTCTTGATGAGCACCCCCACCTCCTCGCCCTCCTCCAGTGCGCCCTTCCACCAGTACATCGAGCTGATGGAAAGCATGTTCACGCACGCCGCCAGCCTTCTCTCCAGCAGCGTGCGTGCTATCGTCTTGGCGCTGTCCACGTCTGGACAGGTGGTGTACACCACGATGTGCCTACTCTGCCTCATACCAGCGGGCGTTCTCCACCGATGTGAGGGGTGTGATGGAAGAGGCAGCAAGGGGCAGCTTTCCGAACGTGAGCACCACGTCATCTGCCACGTGCTCCAGCCTGAACGGGTATCTGCCCTCGCCGTTATCAGTGCGCACGATGGCGAGGTTGCCCCTCTTGAGATGTGCCTCGCTCACCAGCTTCCTTCCCACCACCACGTACGCCTCCTCGCTGTCCCGCCACGTGAACGGGGTGTATGCGAGCACGAGCGCCCTCTCGGCGTTTGTGGCGGCTGGCACCTCGACCTCGGGATACTCGCCCCTCTCATAGGAGGGCACACTGTACTCGTCCACCTGCTCCGTGCCCGAGGCTGCGAGCACCCTCGCATGCGCATCCTCGAACGAGAGCTCCGAGCCACCACATGCCACGGCGAGCCTCGAGAGCGCTGTGAGCCCCTCGGTACCCTCGCCGCCAAGCTCGAGCAGCCTGCCCTCGTTGTTCACCACGATGCCTCGCTTCTGCCAGAACTGCTCTGGGGCTATCACCACGTGCGCAATGTCGCACATCGGGCTCCTGCGCGAGCTCACGTACACGAGCAGGTCGAGCTTCTCGAGTGCAGCCCTGACCCTCTCTGGCTGGGGCAGCGCCTCGAGCAGGTCCACCTCGTGCACCACGAGCCCCTTTATGCTGCCCTGCTCAACCTCCGAGATGAGCTGCTCAGGGCTCTTCTGTGCCGAAAGCTCATCTGGGGTCAGGAGCAGCATCATGCCGCTCACGTTGGCAAAGGGCTTTAGCAGCAGCAGCTTTGCGCCGATGGCTTTCGCGAGGTTGAGCGTGTGTGCGAGCATCGCCCCTTCAGTGAGGGGGTGCACGTCCGATATCACCACGGCATCCTCTGCTCCCTCGAGGCTCTCTCTGAGTCCTGCGAGCTGCTCCTGCCACGTGGAGGGCTTCAGCAGCACGAGCTCGTCCGCAAGCCCCCTCGGGTCGCGCCAGCCACAGAACACCACCTTCGCACCGTTCTGCTTTGCCCTGAGAATGCGGCGCAGGATGAGGGGGTACTGCTCGTGGGGGTCAACACCCACGAGCACCACCGTCTTGGCGCTCTCCACGTCCGCATACGCCGCACCAGTGGCTATCGAGGGGTATGCCTCCTTCGGCAGCCTGGAGAGCACGCCGAGCCCCATCTGGGGCACCGCTCCCCTCGCACGGGCGAGCTCTATGAGCGCCAGAAGCTCCTCGGACGGGGCTCCTCCAAAGCTCACGAACTCCACCGCATCCACCGGATCCAGCGAGGACAGCCTCTTGGATGCCTCCTCCACAGCCTCATCGAGCGCCACCTCCTTGCCGTCCACTCTGGAGGCATTGGGCGGGAAGTAGTAGCGAGCAAGCTGCACTCCGAACTTGCACAGCTTGCCCTCGTTCACCTCACACCCCTTGCGAAACTCCCGCACGACCCCGCACGGCTCGGCAGGCTGTATGTACAGCCCGCATCCAAAGTTGCACCCAGGACATACCGACTTCATTTACTCCACCTCGAAGAATGGGGGCTTCTCAAGCTTCATGCCAGCCACGTATCCCTTCTCCTCTTGGAACGGCAGCGAGTAGCGTGCCTGCAGCGTGCTCACCTTGATTTCGGCAGGGCACACATCGGTGCACATCCCGCACGCCACGCACGAGTCCATGATGTGCAGGAACCGAATCAGGTGGTAGAACTCGTGGTTGTGCGTCTCGAGCGAGGAGGGCATCGTGGTGCACTTGGAGTCCTCACCGCACGCACACACGGGACACACCTCCTTGCACGCATTGCACAGTATGCAGTGCCGAAGCGCCTCACGGTAGAACTCGAGCCTGTTCTCTATCGGCACGAAGATGCGCTCCCTCCACTTGGCAGAGAGGTCGAGCATCGCCTTCTCCACCTTCTTGCGTATCTCCTTGCTCTTGTCCGATGCCGGCTCCACCTGCACATACCCAGCGTCCACCGCCGTTGTGAGCAGCTGCACGCCCTTCTCGGTGCACACCTCCACGAACGTGGCTGCCCCGAGCTTGTCCTTGGGCACGCCCCAGTTGCCGCACGCCAAGTCTGCGTTGGTCGGAATCTTGACGATGCAGTACCTGCACGACTCCCTCCTTCCAAAGCCAGCCTCCTCGAGCTCGTCTATCTTCTTGGCGTGCTCCTGTCCGTCCCTCGTGGTGAATATCAGATTGCCCTTGGCAATCTCCTCGTGCACCACCTCGTCTGGGTCGATGCCGTACATCACCCGTATCATCTGGCGGGTGGGCACTGGGGGCAGCGTGCCTCCACAGTTGAGCCCGATGAGGTAGGTGTCATCGAGGTTGAACTGCTGGCGCAGCGCCATCTGGTACATGCCCCGTATGTCGCAGGGCTTGCCCACCGCTGCCACCTTCACCCCATAGGGTATCTTCTTGGACAGGGCAGCTGGCACGGCGTGCAGCGAGCCCGCAGAGGCGAGCACCTCCTCTGGGTCGCTCGTGAGCACTGGCTCGGCATCGTACGTGCTGTGCTTTTTGAGCACGAGCACCTTCTCCACCAGCCCCTTCTCGAGGGCTGCGGCGAGCGTGGCTACCACGAGCCCTCCAGAGCCCCCTCTCTTTCGCACGTCCTCGTCCACTGCCCATCCGATGTAGCACTCGCCCACGTTCATTCCACCACCTCGGGCTTGAGCGGGGAGGGTCCAAGCTTCTTGATGTCCTCGGTCGCCTGCTTAACAAACGAGGCGAACTTGTCGCCCTCGGACGCCGATATCCACTCGAGCTTGAGCCTCTCGGGCTCTATGCCGAACTCCTCCACCACACGCTTTAGAAACTCGTACCTCACCTTGGTCTTCTCGTTGCCATTGATGTAGTGGCAGTCTCCGATGTGGCAGCCCGTGACCAGCACGCCGTCCGCTCCCTCGAGGAAGGCGTCGAGCACGAACGTGGGGTCCACCCTGCCAGAGCACATCACCCTGATGATGCGGGTGGTGGGGGGCTGCTGGAACCTCGCCACCCCTGCCGTGTCCGAGCCTCCGTACGAGCACCAGTTGCAGCAGAACATGATTATCTTGGGCTCCCATTCCTCGCTCATCACTACTCACCTCCCTCTCTGAAGGCAAACGCAGCCCTCATCTGGTTGAGCAGCTCGTCGTTGGTAAAGTGCATCTGCTCGATTGCCCCGGGGTTGCACGCCGCCACGCACGTGCCACAGCCCGTGCACGCCGCCGGGTTGATGTACGCACGCCTCACGACCTGCACCACGCCGCACGTCTCCACCTCCACGTCCTCAAGCGAGATGGCAGAGTACGGGCACATGGGCACGCACACACCACACCCGATGCACCTGTCCTGATTCACCTTCGAGACGATTGCCTCGGTCTCGAGGTGGGGCTTGCCGAGCACAGTTGCCGCCCTCGCTGCGGCACCAGAGCCCTGCGATATGCTCTCTGCGATGTTCTTCGGGCCCTGTGCGGCACCGCACAGGAACACGCCTGCAGTGGCAAAGTCCACTGGCCTCAGCTTCACGTGTGCCTCGAAGAAGAACCCGCTCACCACGTCTATCGGCACCTTGAACAGCAGCGAGGTCTTCTCGGCATCCTCTGGCGCCACGAGCGGTGTGGAGAGCACCACGACATCCGTGGGGATGCTGACCTCACGCCGGGCGAGGCGGTCGTACACCCTCACATGCCCATCCTCGACCTCTGGGGGCCTGTCTGCCTCGTACTTGATGAACACCACGCCGAGGTCTCGAGCCTCGTCGTACAGCCTCTCCGCCATGCCATAGGTGCGGATGTCCCGATACAGCACGTACACCTCGGTGTCTGGGCTCTGCCTCTTTATGCGGATGGCGTTCTTGATGGCGTACGTGCAGCACACCCTCGCACAGTATGTGCGCTCTGGCACCCTCGCACCAGCACACTGTATCATGGCAACGCTCTTTGCAGAGAACCCGCTGGCGAGCCTCTCCTCCAGCTCCTGCTGCGTGATGACGTTGGCGTACTTGCCATATCCGAACAGCCCCTGTGGCTTCAGCTCCACAGCTCCCGTGGCAACGATGGCTGCGCCGTACTCCACTGGAACGTCTCCACTGGGGGTGCGTATCACGCCCCTGAAGTTGCCCACGAAGCCCTCGTTCTCCACGAGCTCGGACTCGGTGTACACCGTGATCAGCTCGTGGTTCATCACACGCTCTATCATGGGGTCAAGGATGTCCCTCGGAGAGGAGCCGTCGTGCAGCTCGGTGAGATGTCTCACCAGCCCTCCAAGCTCCGCCTCCTTCTCAACGAGCACCACGGGGAAGCCCATGTCCGCAAGGTCGAGCGCCGCGGTCATGCCCGCAACGCCCCCGCCGAGCACGAGCGCCCGCTTCACGATGGGCACGTGCTCGCTGTACAGGGGCCTGTGCTTTACGGCCTTGGCGACCCCCATCCTGACGAGCTCCTTCGCCTTCTCGGTCGCCTTGTCCTTCTCCTTCATGTGCACCCACGAGGAGTGCTCCCTGATGTTCACGAACTCAAACAGGAAGGGGTTCAGGCCAGCCTCACGGCACGTGTTCTGGAACAGGGGCTCGTGCGTCCTCGGCGTGCACGCCGCCACCACCACACGGTTGAGGTTGTGCTCCTTGATTGCCTGCTTGATGACCTCCTGTGTGTCCGAGGAGCACGTGTACTTGTTGTCTATCGCATACACCACATAGGGTAGCGTCCTCGCGTACTCCGCGACCGCGGGCACGTCCACCACGCCCCCTATGTTGAGACCGCAGTGGCACACGAACACGCCCACCCTCGGCTCCTCGCCGCTCACGTCCTTCTCTGGCGGAAGCTCCTTCTCGGTGACCATGGTGCCCCGTGCCTCTGCGAGCAGCGCCTCTGCCTTGGCTGCGGCTCCAGATGCCTGCGCCACGGTGTCCGGGATGTCCTTGGGACCAGAGGCTGCACCGAGCACGTACACGCCCTCGCGCGATGTGTTCACTGGCGCCACGGTGGACGTCTTCACGTGCCCGAACTCGTCCAGCTCGATGCCAAGTGCCTTCGCGAGCTCCCTGAGAGAGGGGTTGGTGTCCAGACCAACGGAGAGCACCACCATGTCGAGGTCCATCGTCTTTACGCCCCCAGCATCGTGGTCCTCGTACACCACGTACAGCGAGCCGTCCTCCCGCACGTTCACCCCGCTGGGTCTGGAGTCTATGTACTTGATTCCGTAGTCCCGCTGGGCACGCTGGTAGAACTCCTCAAAGTTCTTGCCGAACACCCTGACATCGATGTTGAATATGTATATCTCGAGGTTGGGGTCGTGCTCCACCGCTATCATGGACTCCTTGGTGGCGTACGCACAGCACACGCTCGAGCAGAAGGGCCTTCCCTCCTCTGGGTTCTTCGACCTCGACCCTATGCACTGGATGATGCCTATGCGCTTGGGCGGCTTGCCATCAGAGCCCCGCACCACGTGCCCTCCAGTGGGGCCAGAGGCGTTCAGCAGCCGCTCGAACTGCATCGAGGTTATCACATCTGGGTGCTCTGGATGGTACTGTGCGAGGTGCGAGGGGTCATAGGGCTCGAACCCCGTGGCTATGATGACCGCGCCCACGTCCAGCACTATCTCCTTGTCCTTGTCCTCGTAGTTCACCGCCTTTGGACCGCACACCTTGGCACAGTTGCCGCACTTGCCCTTCGTGAGGTACAGGCACTTTGTCGCATCGATGCGCGCCACCCTCGGTATAGCCTGCGGGAACGGGATGTATATTGCCTTGCGCTTTGCGAGCCCCTCCTCGAACTCGGCGTCCACCTTCACGGGGCACTTCTCCATGCACAGCCCGCACCCAGTGCACTTCGTCTCGTCCACGTAGCGTGCTTTTTTAAGCACCTTGAGCTTGAAGTGTCCAGCCTCCCCCTTGAGCCCCTTCACCTCAGAGAACGTGAGCAGCTCGATGTTGGGATGTCTGCTCGCCTCCACCATCTTGGGCGAGAGGATGCATATCGAGCAGTCGTTGGTGGGGAACGTCTTGTCGAGCTGTGCCATCACGCCCCCTATGGACACGTCGGACTCGATGAGGTACACCTTGTAGCCGCTGTCCGCAAGGTCGAGCGACGCCTGAATTCCGCCTATGCCGCCGCCGATAACCGCAACAGCACCCACCTTCTCGGTCATCTTATAGCCTCCCAAACATTCTTTGCAGAGACGATGTTCTTGCCCATGGCCACATCCACCGGGTCCATGCCGAACGCCAGCCCCATGAGCTGCGTGAGGTACAGCACAGGCATGCGATACCTCTCACCAAAATGACTCTCTATCCTGCCCTGCTGAGCATCGAGCATCGTGTGGCACATGGGGCACACCACGCTTATGCAGTCCGCCCCCCTGTCCTTCGCCTCCTTGAGAACAGCCCTCGTGAGCGCAAACGAGGTCTCCATGTCGCCCATGAGGGTGGAGCCCCCACAGCACTTGACCTTGTGGGAGAAGTCCTCTATCACCTCTGCTCCAAGCGCCTTCAGCACTTCGTCCATCGAGGTGGGGTTGACGGGGTTGTCGAACTGGCATATCACCGAGGGCCTGACCACGAGGCATCCGTAGTATGGCGCTACCTTGAGTCCCTCGAGCGGGCGCTTTACCTCATGGCCTATCCTCTCCAGACCCACGTCGTTCACGAGCACGTCGAGCAGGTGCCTTATCCTCACCTTCGCCTCATAGGAGAGCCCAGCGCTCTCCAGCGACCTCCTTATTATCTTCCCCACCTTCGTGTCGTTGACGATTTCGTGCTGTGCCTTTCTCAGGTTGTTGAAGCATATGTTGCACGGCACCACGCAGTCCATGTCCCCCATGCCCTCGGCTATCGCTGCGTTTCGTGCAGAGAGGGACAGAGCGAGCGCCTTTTCCGAGGTGGTCTCGAGCGCTCCACAGCAGTTCCAGTCCGCTATCTCCCTGAGCTCCACGCCAAGGCGCTTGCACACGTTCACGCACGACTTGTTGTACTCTGCCTCCGTGCCCTCGAGCGTGCATCCCGGATAGTACGAGTACGCCCTCATCTTGTCGCCTCCTCAACCGCCCGGTGTATTGCCTTTATCTGCTCTGTGCCCTTTATGTCGTGGGGCAGGGGGTGAAGCTTGCCCTTGAAGAACATCTTCATCCCCACTGGGGCATAGTCCAGAAGCCCCCGCAGGCCCCCTGTCTTGAGAATGTGCATCATGAACACCATTGACTCGTACACCCTGCCATGCTTTATGATGGACTCAGTGAAGGACTCCTCGAACTCTGGGAGCCTCGTGTCGAGCTTGATGCCGCCCCTCTTGCCCTCCCGTGCTGCGATGCTCTTCAGGGCGCCCATCACCTCGGTCACCCTCACGTTCTGGGGACAGTACTCGTAGCACGAGTGACACTGCACACAGTACCACAGGGCTGGGTCAGAGAGCACCTGCTCCCTCATTCCCAGCAGCACCTCGTGGATGAACCTCCTCGGGTTGTATGCAGGGTTTATCTCAGAGACTGGACAGCTGACGGTGCACCCCGTGCAGCTAAAACACATCCGTATCTCCTCACCACCAGGCTCGTTCATCACCTCGTACTTGAAATTTGGGTCGAGTTCCGCTACTTCCATCCCATCACCCGTCCAAGTGCACACCCACGCTGTGGGGGTTGCTATTCGCTTTTGTAAAGCTCTACCTAAACAGAGGGGAGTATTATTAAAAGGTTTGCACTATTGCAGGTGCACCCACTCTTCCGTGGATGCCCCAGAGGCACTGTCGATTGGCAAGATTGAGGTCAGCACGTCAGAGCCTGGACTATATGTGTATCAGGTCGCTCACCGTGTCTATGCCAAAAAAGCACCTCTCCTCCTCAACGGGCACGTACCGCACGCTCAAGCCAGAGAGCGCATCGAGCACGCTTCCCCCTCCCCTTCTCAAAAGAAGCTCGCACGCCGCAAGCACACTCTCCCTGCGATACAGGGCGTGCAGCGTCTGCCTTTTTCCGCAGACGGGTATCACCGCATCCACCCCTTCCCTTCTGGCATAGAGCGCATCGAGCACCTCCCTCGAAACAAAGGGCATGTCGCACCCGCACACCGCCGCCCACTCACGTGTGCACGCCGCAAGTCCGCTCGCCATACCTCCGACAGGACCCATGCCCTCCACCGAGTCGAGCACCACCTGCACGTCCATGTCCGAAAGCACACGCTCGACGTCCCGTGCGGTGCCACTCGATGCACACACCACAGCCCGTCCTCCGAGCCTTCGCACCACCCTTCGCACGAGGGGCTCCCCCTCGACGATGAGCAGGTGCTTGGGACGCCCCAGCCTCGTGGACCTGCCGCCCGCGAGCACCAGCACGTCGTACATCACAGCATCGCCTGTATAATGCTCACGATGTCCTGCCCGTAGTATGCCACCGAGAGCATGTTGAGCACCGCTCCGAGCACGATGCCCGTTATCAGCCCAGCGACCACCCGCACGTACGCTATGAACAGGAGCGCCACCACCACCGAGACGAGCAGCCACATCGCAGATGGGGCACCGAGCGTCTGTAGCACCGTGAGCGAGGATGCCAGCATGTCCACCAGCGTGGATATGGCGGAGATGCCGAACACCACGCCTATCACCACACCTATGAGCGTTATCACAATGTCCCGTGCCATGTTCTCAGCAAAACTATATCTAAAGGGTATATCTATGTAGCGCTCATCATGAGGCTCATCTCCGACATTTCAGAGCTGGACTTTCAGACGCTGGGGCTCGTGGCAGGTCTGGAGATACACCAGCAGCTCGACTCCAAGGAGAAGCTGTTCTGCAGAAGCCCCACCACCTTACGGGACACCGATGAAGCGTGCTACGAGTTCTTCCGATACCTTCGGCCAGCACGAAGCGAGATGGGGGAGGTGGACGCCGCAGCCCTCATCGAGGCTGTGCACACGAAGAGGCACGTGTACAAGGGGTACGACACCACGTGCCTCGTGGAGAGCGACGAGGAGCCTCCGACCACCCTCAATGAGGAGGCGCTGGACATCGCCCTGCTGATTGCGAAGATGCTCAACGTGCACATCATAGAGCAGGTGCACACCATGCGCAAGACGGTGATAGATGGCTCCAACACCTCGGGCTTTCAGCGCACCGCCCTCATAGGCACGGACGGGCACATACCCTCCTCACAGGGGGAGGTGGGCATAAGCGTGCTGTGCCTCGAGGAGGAGGCGTGCCAGAAGGTGGAGGACAGGGGCGACGAGGTGGTGTGGTCCCTCGACCGCCTCGGGATACCGCTGGTGGAGATTGGCACAAAGCCAGACATCAAAAGCCCAGCACACGCCCGTGAGGTGGCACGCTACATCGGCATGCTGCTGCGCTCCACTGGGCGGGTGAAGCGGGGCATAGGCACGATACGGCAGGATGTGAACGTGTCCATAAGAGGGGGTGCGCGCATCGAAATCAAGGGGGTGCAGGAGCTATCCCTCGTGGAGGCGAGCGTGGCATACGAGGCGATGCGGCAGGTGAACTTGCTTCGGATACGAGATGAGCTCGTGAGGCGGGGGGCGCACGTGGGAGAGCCGCGCGACATCACTCCCCTCCTCAGGGACACCAAAAGCCGAGTGATACGCCGTGCCATCGATGAGGGAGGTGTGGTGTATGCGTGCACGCTCTACGGCTTTGGAGGGCTCGTTGGCGCAGAGATTCAGCCGAACAGGAGGCTTGGAAGCGAGCTCTCCGACTATGCCAAGAAGGCTGGCGTCGGGGGCATATTCCACACGGACGAGCTTCCCGCATACGGCATCACGCAGGAAGAGGTGGACACCATCATGAGGGAGATGGGCGCATCCAGCGAGGACTGCGTGGTGCTCGTGGCGCACGAGCAGAGGCGGGCACGGGCAGCGATGGAGCAGGTGGCAATGCGGGCGCGGATGTGCCTTGAGGGCGTGCCCAACGAGACCAGACGGGCGCTTCCCAACGGCACATCGGCGTACATGCGGCCGCTTCCGGGCTCTGCCCGCATGTATCCCGAAACAGACGTACCTCCTGTGGTGATAGACCCCGCGCGCATTAAGGCAATCGAGATACCAGAGCTGCTCGATGATAAGGTGGAGCGCCTTGCGAGCGAGTATGGCATCGCGAGGGACGTGGCGTCCCACATCGTGTACTCCGACATGGCTGAGCTGTTCGAGTCCCTCGTGGAGCAGGGCGCCCCGCCCTCCCTCGTGGCTGGCACGCTCACGTCCACCCTGACCGACCTCAGAAGGGAGGGGGTGCCAGTGCACGCCCTCACCGAAGAGCACATACGGGACGCCATCATGCTGTACGCCAAGGGCGAGCTCGCCAAGGAGGGCATCCCAGAGGTGCTCTCCGAGATGGCACACGAACCCCAGCTCACCGCACGGGACGCCATGAAGAGGCGCGGGCTTTCTGGCGTGGACGTGCATGACGTGCAGAAGCTCATCGAGCGGGTGGTGGCAGAGCGCATGGAGTTCGTGAGAGAGCGTGGCATGGGTGCGGTGGGACCCCTGATGGGTGTGGTGATGGGCGAGCTTCGTGGAAAGGTGGACGGCAAGAGAGTGAGCGCCATGCTCTCCGAGAAAATACGGCAGACGCTGGATGAGGCATGAGAGCACCACACGTGCCAAGGGCAGACGAGCTCATCGACAAGGCGTTTCGAAGGGCAGCAAGGGCGAGGAGGGGAAAGCCCAGACGCACCCCAGCGGACAGAAAGAGGGCAGAAGAGGCGTTCATCATGACCGCCTCCAGCATCCTTGCGGACAACCTCAAAAGCCTGCCACGGCGCTTTCCCTCGCTCACCGCGATGCACCCGCTGTATCGTGAGCTCATAGACATCCACGTGGGCGTGGACGATGTGCGCCGTGCGCTGGGCTCTCTCGACTGGGCTGCTCGGGAGATTGCCGCCCTCCGAAAAGAGGCGCTGAGGGAGCTTCGGCAGGGCAGAGAGCCCAATGCCGTGAGAAGGAAGGCCTCTGGACGCATGGTCTCGGTGGTGAGGCAGGTCAGGGGGAACCTCGAGCTGCTGGAGCGCACGAGGGAGTTTCTTGACGGGCTGCCAGAGCTGCAGGATGCACCCACCATAGTGGTGGCGGGCTTTCCCAACGTCGGCAAGTCCAGCTTCGTGGCTGCGGTGTCCTCTGCGACACCGGAGGTCGCCCCATATCCCTTCACCACCAAGGGCATAACGGTGGGACATGTGGAGCATGAGAAGGGGCGCATCCAGCTGGTGGACATCCCCGGGCTGCTGGACAGAGAGAGGATGAGCACGATAGAGCGCACTGCCGAGGCAGTGCTCTCGTGCACTGGGGACGTGGTGCTGTTCATGGTGGACAGCACCGAGACGTGCGGCTATGCCCTCTCCGACCAGCTCGCCCTGCTCGAGCGCATCCGCCTCACAAAAAAGCCCGTGCTGGTGGCTGCAAGCAAGCGGGACCACCCCCTGTTCAGGAGTGTGAAGGAGGCAGACATCGAGGTCTCGGTGCACGACCAGAAGAGCCTGCATGCGGCAATCGAGAGGCTGGTGGAGATGATGAGAGAGGAGGACTCACATCCCTCACGTACGCGATAGCACCACGAGCTCTGGTGCCAGTGCATGGCCGCTGGGCATCTCCACGAGATGGAGCGCTACCTCCCCTCTCCCACATCCTCCTGTTCCTACGTGAGCGACCCCGAGGAAGCGGATGGCACACATCAATGGAGGGAGTGAGAGACACATCGAGATATACATGGCAACGCAGTGCCCACATGCTGAGATACACCGCCAACATATGCGAGGTGCACAGGCAGACTCGTCACGGTCGGCATAAGGTTAAAGTATAGGTGAGCGATGCGCTCCCGCTCGGAGAGCACAAGCGCTGCATATACGAGTGTGTGCGGGAGAGCGTGTACTACGGCATGCCCAAGCGGGAGCTCTGCCGTGCCTTCGGACGTGTTCGGGCTCGCTCCAGACGATGCGTGTGGCATGCTGGAGGAGCTCAAGGATGCCCTTGGCATGTACTGTCCAGATGGAGAGCACCTCAGGAGAGTGGGATGAGGGTTAACTCTCTTTGGCTACCCACCTATCCACCCATTTTATGAGAATCTCAGGAAAATCTTGTCTTTTTACAGCATTCGGAATTATTTTTATCTCTTCAAACTCCATGTCTGTCTTAAATGTTTCTCCACGTCCCACAACAATGACCCCAAAATGGGCATTCAAAAACTTCAGTGCTCCATAAAACTTTAACACATCTTCCCACCCAACATCTTTCATCTTGCACTCTATTATGCCGAGCACTCCTCCATCGTCCATTATCATGCAGTCTATCTCAGTTAGGACATAGGACGCCTCTTCAGGTGTGATTTCCTTTGCAGATTTGGGCACTGTATGTGGTTTCTTTCGAACGCTTACATTGGGGAGAACGTTCAGCTGCTTTAAGTGCTTTTTTAAGAGTGTGTACACCCACACCTCCAACATCTTACCAATATACTCTGGTTTTATCCATAACTCATACAAATCATCAGAAATTTTATAAAAAATCCCACGAGTCTCATGTGGATTTCCATTGTCATCTTTTCCAAGCACCAAATGAAGTTTGCCGTTCACCTCATCAATATAGGTTTGAGGCTCAAAAATCCCGATATCAACCGCCTTATTACATACGTCCTCCAGATTTCTGCTGAGTTTCTCTTGAAATACGGCGTTAGCCCCCTGAAGCATCCCAGCAAAAAAGTCCAGAGTGTCATGCCCAGAGTTTTGTAGATACACTGCTGGAAAAATTTGTTTCGAGCTCACAAATGTGTGGAAATCACGGTGCTCCTTAAAAAGGTCTGAAAATGTATTCCCAACAAAAAACTCTCTAAGTGGTATATCATCGTCCAGCCTGCTAACGAGCTCTAAGATGCACTGCTCCAGCTTCATTGAGGGGCCAACAATACCCACATACGAATCATTGAGCGGTATCTGGAATGTATTTGCTGTAGACATATGCCAATATTGCACTGAGAGGCGCTTCACTGAGCGTCTTCAAAATTTGGATGCTTTCATCACTTATTTCAGCACGCTCTCTCTCAGCTTCTGCTTTACCTCTCTCGGATAGCCTATAGGTATACCTAATGTAATCCCCTATCTCTTCAACGTCCTCTACTATGTAGCCTTGTGAGAGCAAACGCTCAATCGCCCTTGTCAGCTCCACCGAGTACGGGCCATAGTAATGTATTGAGAAGTCAAAAAGCTGAGGCAGCCCAAGCTCCTCTTGCCCTAGAAAAATCATTTTTTGAAATCGAGTGCGCCCCTCTATCTTTCCGACGTGCTTTAGTATCGTCAATAGGTAGCGCTCCCTTTCCCCTATCATACTCTCTATCTTCAACACCATCGCACCCTCTCCCTATGAAAAGGGTTCTCTTCGCATCCTTCTTCCAAGACTACCCAATAGAGTACCGATAGTTTGTTTGACAGGTAGATAGTTAAAGTTTACTATGTGGTGATGTGGCGGTCGCTTAGCCCTTAGGAAATACGTACAACCCTCCTCACCACCCTCCCAGCCTCCTCCATCCCTCCATCGAGATACACCGCCCCGATGAGAGCCTCGAGGCACTCTGAGAGCACGTGGTGGGAGTGCTCCCATATACCGCTCGCCCTCTCCCCAGCACCAAACCGCACGTAGCGCTCGAGCCCCATCTCCCTTGCTATGCGGTTCAGGCTCTCACGATACACCGCCCTTGCCCTTCGCCTCGAAAGCTCCCCCTTGCTCTCCACTCCCTTCCGTATGAGCTCCTCGAGCACCACCACGTCCATCACCGCATCGCCCAGCGTGGCAAGTGCCTCCTGATGCTCCTCGTCGGACAGCCCGTGCTCCCTTGCATACGCCTTTCTCGTAAGTGCCCTTGTGAGCAGCCTTCCGTCCCTGAACTCATACCCCAGCACCCTCTCGAGCTCGTGCATGTGTGGAAGAGCGGGGACGATGTATAAAAGCTACTCGTCCACCACACGGCCGTCCACCATCCGCACCACCCTCGAGCATCCCCGTGCGAGCCTCTCGCTGTGCGTTGCCAGAAGGAACGTGTATCCCCTCCTGTTCAGCTCGTGCATGAGCTCCACCACCACAGAGGCAGAGGCTGTGTCGAGGCTGCCCGTGGGCTCGTCTGCGAGCACCACCTCTGGCTCGTTCATGAGCGCACGTGCGATTGCCACCCGCTGGCTCTCACCACCCGATAGCTCTGCGGGCCTGTGGTGCATCCTGGGGGAGAGCCCAACCTCCTCGAGCAGCCACTGTGCCCGCATCGATGCCTCCCTCTGCCCCATGCCCGCAATGAGGGCTGGCACCATCACGTTCTCGAGGGCACTGAACTCGGGCAGCAGGTTGTGGTGCTGGAACACGAACCCCATCGTGGTGCACCGAAGATGTGCGAGCGCATCGTCGTTCAGCGTGGAGGTGTCCACCCCACGAATGTACACCTCCCCCTCGGTGGGCCTGTCCAGACAGCCCAGTATGTTGAGCAGCGTGCTCTTTCCACACCCAGAGGGTCCCATGATGGCGACCATCTCCCCCCTCTGCACCACGAGGTCAAGCCCCTTGAGCACGTGCGTGCTCGCACCATTCGTGTACACCTTGTGCAGCCCCACGGCCCGCACTATCTCACTCATACCGCAGCGCCTCCACCGGGTCGAGCCTGCCCGCCCTTGTCGCTGGATACACCCCAGCCACCACGGTGATTGCGAGCACGAACAGGTCGATGAGCACCACGTCCCGCAGCCTAAGTGCGACGGGCAGTGTGCTCACCATGTAGATATCGCTGGGCACGGTGATGTGATAGAGCGATACTGCATGGGAGAGCAGCACGCCAATGGGCGTGCCAATCGCCATCCCGAAGAGTGCGAGCAGCACGCTCTCCAGCAGGAATATGTTGCGTATGTGCCCTCCCGTGGCTCCCATCGCCTTGAGCATGCCCACGTCCCTGGTCTTTTCGAACACCATCATGAGCAGCGAGTTTGCGATGCCGAGCGCCACGATGACCATGATGAACACCGAGAACAGTGCCATGAATGTGCCCTCCATCTCTATCGTCCTGAATATGTCGGCGCTCATCTCTATCCAGCTCTTGGCAGCATAGCCCGTGTCGTGGCGTATGCGCTCTGCCACCCCCTGTGCGGCATGGATGTCGTATGTGCGCAGCTCGAGGCTCGTTATCACGTCCCCAGTGTGAAACAGCCTCTGGGCACCCCCGAGGGACATCAGCACGAGCACCTCGTCCTCTGGCGTGCCTGTGTCCACTATGCCCACCACCTTGAGCTGGGCGCGTGCTCCAGAGGGCACGAGCAGCGTGATGTCCCTTCCCACGTCCACCTCGAGGTGCTGGGCGAGGGCATCCCCCAGTATAACCGAGTGCTCCGAGGATATGGCATATATGGTGCCCTCCCGCATCTTCTCCTCATAGGGCAGCACGCCCACCGCACGTGGAGGGTCTATCCCCTTCACGGACACCCCCCTGCTGTTGTGCTTGTATGTGGCAACTGCCTGCTGGAGCAGCACGGGAGATGCCTCGCTTACACCCTCGATGCCCAGCACATAGCGCTCCAGCCCATGGTACAGGTGGATGTACTCCTCGTCTGGCTTGGGCAGCACCACCACGCTCGGTGAGCTCTCCACCGTGAGGTCTATTATTTCCTCTGTGAAGCCCACCATCATGGCGTTCATCACGATGAATATCGCGAGCCCAGCCGCTATCGCCACCGCCGAGAGGGCGCTCTGGCGCCTTCTTGTGGTGATGTGCCGAAGTGCGATGAACAGCTCTGGCCTCGTAGGCTACGACCTCCTGAGCAGCAGGGCGATTAGCACCCCAAGGGCTGTGAGAAGGACGCCCATGCCATCCGATGCTGGGGTGGCTGGGGGCGGGGAGGGGCGTGCCCTCTGCTCCACCTCGAGCACGCCCTCAAAGCGGTCGAGCTCCTCGCCATGGGAGAGGATGCGCACCACAACACCATACCTTCCGGGGGATAGGCGCTCGCTCCACATCACGTCCACAGAGTCGGAGCCCAGCGTGATGTAGGGGCATGGGGTGCTCTCCCGCACCGTGCGGGTGGCATTGCTCACCTCTGCCTCCACGAGCGCATCGAGGGGCACCATGCTCCTTCCCTGCACCGTGATGCTCACGCCGTCCTCGTCCGCATACACCTCTGATATCTCGGCATCCATCCTCGCCGTGAAGGGCACGATGTACGATGCCATGATGCCCTCGCCATGGGCGCTCACCCTCATCCTCGCCGCATACTCTCTGCCATCGGCGAGCACCGACCTCCATCGATGGTGCACCACCGTGGGCTGCGCCACTGGGATGGAGGTGTTGGTGTGCTGCTCAACGGGCTCGTACACCCCGTCATGCCCAACGAGCAGCTGGAACGTGATGTCCACGAGACGCATCTCGGTGGAGGTGGGGGAGAGCACCAGCGTGCACCCCTCGGAGGATGCAAAGGTGCTGGACACCCTGAAGCCAGAGAGCACTGGCCTTCGCACGCTAAATGGGTAGCTCACACTCGTCCCATTGGCATCGAGCACGAGCACATATGAGCCCTGCTCCAGCGGGCGCCACGTGAGCACCCTGTGCGCCACCCCGCCAGCCATCGGAATTGTGCGGGCCATCACCACATCCCCGTCCTCATCGAGCACGGTGGCGCGCACGCTGGTGCTCTCCTGTGCCGTGAGCGTGAACTCCGCCCAGCCATCGCCAGCATGCACGTCGGATATCGAAAGGGGCGAGGTGGCAAGGCTCAGCACCAGAACGAGAGGCAGAAGCCCGTGAATGCTATCACCCACCGAACATTTCGTGGGCTGGTTTAATACGTTTTGGTGGGGCTGCTGGGATGGGAGCTGTGCACTGTCGACCCGCACCCGCACATTTTGGCAAAGAGGAGAGGAGTGCGCCGAACGGGATTCGAACCCGTGCTGTTGGCTTGGAAGGCCAAAGTCATGCCACTAGACCATCGGCGCTCACACCGTGCGAGTGCCCCTCTACTGCACACCCTATATTTAGGGATTTTGCTGCTACCACTCGTCGTCCTGCGCATAGCTTCGCCCGAGCCTCAGCGCAAGCTCGGCCCTTGCGAGCTCCCTTCCAAGATACATCGCATGCGAGAGCGATGATATCCTGCCCGATTTGAGAATGGCATCGCACACCTCCCTCGCGGTGCTGCCCAGCACGCAGAAGTCCCTGTGGCGAGCGAGGATGCGCCCGTCCTGTGTGAGAGATATGGTGTATGCGCCCTCTGGGTCGAGCTGCCACTCCTCGTTCTCCTCCCCCTCGACACACCCCTCTGGCACTGGCACGCTGGGACGCCTTCGCTTCTCCTTGAGCACCAGCAAATCGAGCCCGAGGTCCTTGGGAGGTGTGTTCCTGTGCCGTGCGAGCGCCATCATCCTCGCAGCTCTCGATAGCTCCCTCACGCTTCCCCTGCACTTGTCCGAGTGCTCTGGGGTGAACAGCACGCTCGCCCCCACCTCGCTCCCAAGCGCCGCCAGCAGGGCGTTCACGCCCACCGAGTCCGCATCCAATAGCTCCGACACATTGCCCACGCCGAAGAACAGCGGCACATCTGGGGCAAGCGCACGAAGCCGTATGCACGCGCATATCGAGGCAGAGCACCCCCTTCCCACGGGCTCGAGCACGGGGTCTGCCACGAGCATGTGCGCCCCAGCCCTTCGGGCGAGCTCCATGTTGTGCACGAGGCTCTCCACGCCCCCCTCTGGCTCTGGAAGCACCACGTACGCCACGTCCTCCTCCAGCCCCCCAAGCCGCTCGAGCGTCTCCTGCCTGAGGCTGAGCACCATATGGCATCCCGCATCGATGCCAGCCCGTATGAGGTTGGGCTCGAGCGTGTCCACGCTCACGGGCACACCGAACGTGAGGGCAACCTCCACCGCCCTCCTCACCCGCGAGGAAGAGGCATCGAGTGATATGCCAAGGTCTATCATGTCCGCACCCTGCTCGAGAAAGTAGGCGATGCGCTGCTCCAGCTCCCGCTCGGATAGGCGGTCTGCGTCCACCACCTCGGCGAGCACCTTCATGCGAGAGCTACCCCCAATCTTCACCCCCTCGAGCTCGAAGGCGCACCCAGCCTCCATCTCGAGCCGCTCTGCCTCCTCCTCTGCCCGCTCCCGCAGGTGGGCAGCGAGCAGCACGCACGCCGGCACGGTGGGGGAGAGCTCCGTCTCGCCCAGAAGCGGAAGCACGCCTCGAAGGTCGTACGCATGCTTTGGACCGAGCCTTATGGGAACGCCGATGGCGCGCTCGACATCCGAGAAGTCCGACCTTATGAGCCCTGAGACGAGAATTAGGTCAAAGTCGGTGTGGGGGCGAGAGCGAAGCCACCGAAGGAGCATCTTGGGGCTGACGAGTGCTGCGATGTCGAGGGGCAGCACGTCCATCTCCACCTCACAGCCCGCCCCAGCCTCGTGCACCGCCCTCCTCACGTCCTCTGCCGCAAGCCTTCCCGTGATGAGTAGCACACGCATTGTCCCTTGATGGGAGGTGGGAAGATAAAAAGGATGTGGAGGGTGCTGGAGTTTTAGTGTGTGCTTGCCAAGCCTCACGAGAACAGAGCCTACTTCCCGCTTCTGTTCTCAATCTCCCTCATGCTCTCCTCTATGAACCTCTGGAGCGTGTCCCACGTGATGCCCCTCTTGAGCTCGGTGCACTGTTTGATGCGACCCAGCACCATGCACAGGCACTCATCGCTCAGCTCATAGCCCATCTGGCGTGTGATGTGGGCGAGCGCCCTCTTGCCCGTGTGCTTTCCTATCACCAGCCTTCTGCTCGCCCCCACCACACTGGGGTCGAACACCTCGTATGTTCTTGGGTGGTTGATGATGGCAGCCACGTGGATGCCCGACTCGTGGGCGAATGCGTTCTCGCCCACCACCGCCTTGTTCTTGGCGACCGCCATGCCAGAGCACCTCTCCACCAGCTTGGAGAGGCGAGTGAGCACCGAGAGGTCGTAGCGGTCCACGCCGAAGTGCAGCCTCAGCCCGAGCAGCAGCTCCTCGAGGGGGGTATTGCCCGCCCGCTCGCCGATGCCGTTCACAGTGGCGTGCAGCTGGCGCACGCCACACGCCGCCCCTACGAGTGTGTTCGCCGTCGCAAGCCCGAGGTCGTCGTGGCAGTGCAGGCACAGCGGTATGGACAGCTGCTCCCTCAGGGTGCGCACGAGGTGCTGGGTGGTGAACGGGTTGAGTATGCCCACGGTGTCCGCAATGCTCACGTAGTCCACGCCCGCCGCCTGTGCCTCTCTGAACACCGAGAGCAGGCGAGGTATGGGCGTCCTCGTGGCATCCTCTGCCGCAAACCTGACGACGAGCCCGTGGTCCTTGGCATGCTGGGCAGCGTCGATGGCACATCGCACCACTTCATTGAGGGACTTTTTGTACTTGTACTCAAGGTGCAAATCCGATGTGGCAACGAACACCGACACCATGTCCACATCGCACTCCACCGCCGCATCCACATCACCCAGAACCGCCCGAGCGATGCAGCACACCCTCGCATCCAGCCCGGCGCGGGCAACTGCCCTGACGCACTCCCTCTCGTCCCGCGACACCACTGGAAAGCCAGCCTCGATGATGTCCACGCCGAGCTCGTCGAGAAGATGGGCAATTTCGAGCTTCTCTTCCCTGCTGAACACCACCCCCGGGCTCTGCTCGCCGTCCCGAAGCGTGACATCGCATATCTCTATCGGCTCGGGAAGTGTGAGCCCGAGCTCGTCCATCAGTGGGTTATCGGACACGGGGGGCACATCCATGCCCTCTCATCACGGGCACGAGATTATAAAGATTGCTGCAAGCCTTTATGTGTCACGGATGGAAACTGACTTCCATGCGATTCGGCTTTTCCCCTCTCTTCACCCTCTCTTCGCTCTCATCATGGTTTACATAGCCCACACAGAAGCCTGTACTCAATGGGCATCCTCGCGCTGCCCATGCCCAGCCCCGAGGTACTGCTCCACGATTTGCAGCGCACAGAAGCGACCACACATTGTGCACTCCGTCTGGGTGGGAGGATGCCTCCTTCTCGCAGCCGTGCCCCCATCCAGAGCAAGATAGAACTGAGCCTCCCAGTTCCGCCGTGAGCGCTCAACCGCCATCATCCTCTCCTCCTCTGAGAGCCCATACTTCATGAGGTCTCCCACGTGGGCAGCTATCCGTGCGCTCACTATCCCCTCCTTCACCTCCTCTACTGTCGGGAGTGCGAGGTGCTCGGCTGCAGTTATGCAGCAGATGTAGTCCGCACCTGCGCCAGCTGCCATCGCAGAGCCAATGGCTGCTGCCACATGGTCGTATCCAACCGCTATGTCCGTTGGGAGCGGTCCAGCCACGAAGAGCGGTCTTGGACACTCGCGCTTGAACGCCCTGACCGCCGCCATGATGCTGGACGGGGGGATGTGCCCACCCAGCCCCTCCACCACCACCTGAACCCCTGCAACGCTCGCTCGTGCAGCAAGCCCTCTGTTCAGCTCGAACTCGAGAGCCTCTGGCGAGCGCTTTGCGCGTGGGGAGCTCCAGTCCACGAGACAGCCACTGCGCAGGGTGTTGCCAAGCACCAGCACCGCATCTTCTCTCCTCAGCAGCCCCAAAAACTCGTCGAAGTGCTCGTAGAAGGGATTCTCCCCTCCACCCTGAATCATGTGGGCGAGCGTCATTGAACCCCCCTTGGACACCATCGGCATCGTACGTCCCTTTAGTGCAGCGAGCATCTCGCGTGTGAAGCCAGCATGCAGCACCAGTGAGCAGGCATCGTGCAGCTGTCTTTTTGCCACCTCGAGGATGTCATCGACCTCAAGAGAGCCTATGCCATTCTCTGCCACCGCCTGATAGATGGGTATCGTGGTGAGTGGCAGACCGGCAGCCCTGTGAATCCGCCGCCTCACCTCGTCGAGGTCGCCGGCCATCGAGAGGTCCGTTATGGTGTCCCCCAGCTCCCCTGCGATGCGTGCCTTCTTGACCTCGTCCTCCACACACCGCTCGGATTGACCCGAGCTGTCCGCAACCGAGGAGGTTCCCACGTTCACGTTCACTCTGGTGGGTGCACCCTCTCCGATGAGCCTGTCCCCAAAGAGCACCAGCCTGCCATCAGCGACTCGCCTGCAGGCAACAGAGGGCTCCATGCCCACGGCCCTCGCCGCTCTTGCGAGCACGGGTGGCACCTTTCCCTCTCTCACCCTCTCGAGAAGTGTCCTCATCCCTCGCCTCCACACACCTGCAACGGCACCACCCCATATTTACTTATCCGCTGGCTTCACCACATCGACTCTGAGGACATCTCTGTTGTGCACCAGTTGAGCTCGTTCAGGTAGTCCATGTAGGAGATGACGGTCTGCCTCACTACTTCACTCTCATACCTACCTTCAAACGCTATTCGCCTCCTTGTATACCTTGTATAGTTCCCGATGTGAGGATGTGCGGCACAGTACATCAACACCTTTTTAACCCCTCGATGCGAAGGAGGATGCATGCTCAGCCTGGCACTACCCAAGGGTTCGCTCGAGCAGGGCACGCTCGAGCTGTTCAGGGAGGCGGACCTCGAAATCATGCGCACAGAGCGGGAATACAACCCGAGGATAGCCGACCCGAGAATAGGTAAGGTGAAGATACTGCGTCCTCAGGAAATTCCCACGTACGTGCAGGAGGGCTACTTCGACCTCGGCATCTCCGGGCTGGACTGGGTGCTCGAGAGCGGTGCCGACGTGGTGGAAGTGGCGGACCTTCCGTACAGCAAGGCTGGAATGGGGAAGGTGAGGCTGGTGGTGGCGGTGCACGGCTCCTCGCCATGGCAGAGCGCTCGGGACATACCAGATAATGCGAGAGTGAGCACTGAGTACCCGCGGCTCACCACACAGTTCTTCGAGCGGCTCGGAAAGCGGGTGCACATCGTGTACTCCTATGGGGCGACGGAGGCAAAGGTGCCAGAGCTGGTGGACGTGGCGGTGGACCTCACCGAGACGGGTGCCACGCTGATACGCAACGGGCTCAAGATAATCGACGTGGTGCTCGAGTCCACCACAAAGCTCATAGCCAACCGTGCGTCATGGAGCGACCCCGAGAAGAGACGGGAGATAGAGGAGATAAGAACGCTGCTGCTCGGCGTGATAGATGCGAGGGGCAGGGTGATGCTCAAGCTCAACGTGCCCGCCGAGAGACTGGACGATGTGGTGAGCGCCCTACCCGCCATGAAGCGCCCCACGATATCCCAGCTGTACGACGACGGCTATTATGCGGTGGAGACCATCGTGCCGAAGAGCGAGGTGAACGTGCTCATACCCCGCCTGAAGGCGCTTGGGGCAGAGGACATCGTGGAGCTCAAGGTGTACAAGGTCGTGCACTGATGAGGGTGGTGCATTGAGGCTCACGCTCGACCTCGAGCTGATGGATGTGCCAGGGGAACTGGTGAGGGCGCTCCAGCCCTTCTCTGAGCACGGTGCCAACATCATAAGCGTGTTGCACTACCGAGAGAGGCGCACTCCGAGGGGCACGGTGCCCGTGAAGGTGGTGTGTGAGACCATCGAGGAGAGGGTGGAGCCGCTCATCGAGGCGCTGCACCGTGCTGGCATCGTGATTGCCTCGATGGGCGAGCAGCGGCTGGTGGAGGAGGGTTCGGTGATACTCATAGGGCACATCGTGCACTCTGACCTCAAGGACACCATAGGGCACATAGACGCTACTGGGTTCGCCGAGGTCGTGGAACTCGAACTGTCCATGCCCGCCGTGAACACTCCCTCCTCCGCATACATGGTCATCAGGGCAAAGAGCAGCGAGCACTTCGAGCGGGCGCTCTCCATACTGAGAGAGGTGGCATCCAAAAAAGAGCTACTGGTGATAGAGCCCATATGAGGCACGTGGCGGTGGTGCTGGACAGCGCTGGCACGCTGGTGCGGGCACATAGGGTGATAAGGTGCGTACCCAGCGGAAGGATGCTCACATCGGTGGCGTCCACCGAGATTGCGAGCAGGGGGATGTGTGCCCTCGTGTCGCTTGCATGCGACCCGCTGGAGCTCCCGCATCAGGGGGCGCTGTGTGAGCTCGTGCCAGATGCCGTTCCCGTATACATAAGCTGCGCCCCCCATGGAATGGGGGAGCGGGATGTGCTCGAGGCGCTCCGGTACGAGAGGCAGAGGACATCCAGTGGCGAGCGCTGTGCTACCACTGATGACCTGCTGCACGCAAGGCGCATGCTCACAGAACTGCATGGGCCCATGGACTACATCACATCGGGGCTGCTGGTGGACCTCGTGGGGAAGAGGATAGCGGGCGTGGTGTGTGCTGGGGGCGTGCTGGAGCGGGAGGCGGTGGAGGCAGTGGAACAGCTGCGCACCATGGCAGAGCTGCACATATGCTCTGGCGATGCCCCGTATGTAGTGCAGAAAATCGCCAGAAGGCTGGGCGTGCCACCCTCCAACACGGCGGCGCACTGCACCCCACGGTGCAAAGCGAGCTACGTGTCCCGCCTGAGGGAGCACTACCTCGTGGTGATGGTGGGGGACGGCATGAACGACGTGCTCGCCATGCGGGAGGCGGACGTGGCAATAGCGATTGCCGCATACTCCACCCCTCCAGAGGGACTGCTCGAGGAGGTGGACGCCGTGGCAAGGAGCCATGCAGAGCTGGTGGACATCGTGAGGGCACGCTGGAGGAGCTGGAGGAGCTCCTGACCTAAGCAGACACTCGGATGGAAGCTAAGACCCAGAGGACTAATCTCTCCACATCACTCAAATATACCTTCACCCTTCAGGTGTTCGCTCCTCACACGAGAGCCCCCTGGGGGAAGCGCCATCGAGATGCGCTCTGGAGCCGCCACCTTCTTGGCGAGCCCCCGCTCCATGTGCTCTGTGAGCCTGCGGTATATGCGCTTTGCCATGTCGTCCCTCATGAGCTCTCCGGGCTCGAGCTCGAACCATATGGCAGCACGCTTTTGCACCGCAGAGGGGGGTCCTGCAATCAGCCGAAGCGGCTTTTGCTCGATGCCCACGGCGGCTGCCACGGGCACGGTGTGGTACTCACGCCTTCCACGAATCACAAACGAGCCCTTGGGGATGTACTCACCGCTCTCTGGTGTCTTGCTCACTTGCTCTGGGCGCACGAGGTAGCACTCCCCGCTGTACTGGCCAGCCTTCCACACATTCGAATAGGAGACGGCGAACACGGCTGCCTCGTGTATCGTGCTCTCTGGCACGTCCTTTCCCCCAGTCTTGATGAGCGTCAGCGGGGCGCCATGTGCCTGAGCGTGCAGCACGAGGTCCCGCTTCTCCATGTACTTTTCGTATATCAGCTCGTTGGTGTCGGCATCCCGCCCCCCGATGACGAGAAAGCCATCAGAGGAGTAGAACCACCTGAACCGCTCATACCATGCCTGCTTTTTCGGAATGTTCTCCGCCAGAAAGCCACCCTTCTTTCTCTTGGGTCTGGGACTCTCTGCCATCAGCCTCTCGGTCTCGGCTATCGCCCTTTTTGCCCCCTCTATCTTGCGGGAGAGCTTTTTGGCTTGCTCATAGTAGCGCTGGGCGCTCTGCTCTATGCCCTGCTCGAGCAGCACCTCCACCCTCATGCCATCGAGCAGCAGCGCTGCCATCCCCCTCTCGGGAGCCACATCCACCACGATGTCCTCTGCTGACTTCGATGCCCGAAGCTGCTCGAGCGCCCGCTGCACTTCCATGTAGTGGGCATACAGCGCCTCAGCCTTCCTGAGAGCCTGCTGGCGCTCTTCCTCGTAGCGCGCAAGGGTGCGCCTCTGTGACTCGAGTCTGCGCTCCAGAAGCCCCCTCTGCTCCACGGGCTCAGGGGGTTGCTCGAGGAAGAACTCGTCGAGAGCGTGGGAGAACGAGTCGAAGTACTGCCTCTCGTGCTTCTCATAGCGCACGAGCTCCACGGGGACGCAGTCCATGCGCTCGCCCCTTTCCAGCACGATGTGGGGCCTTCGCTTCTTCTCCAACCTATCGAGCAGCGCAGCAATGGCGCTCTCAAGCGCACCCAGAACCTCCTTGCTCTCGAAAGCCTCCGAGGAGGACATGTGTTTGTCGATGCCCGAGAGGGCGCACACCTCCTCTGCGTACAGACCGCCGAGTCCCGCACGGGTGGCAAGGGTGCGCACCACATCCGCCTCCGAGGAGCGCAGCACTTCCTGAAGTGCGGCTGCATCGAGCTCTCTTGGGTCTGGCTGGGGTGGTGGAAGCACATACTGCCTTCCAGTGCGAAGCGACCTCTCACGATAGGAGAACTGCCTCAGCGATGCCTCTATGCGCCCCTCCTCGTCCAGCAGCAGCACGTTACCCCTTGCGAACAGCTCTGCAACGAGTGTGTGCTGCTCGCCAGCCCTCTCTATGCCAATCATCACCAGCCTGTCGAAGCCCTGCTGAGATATGGAGGTGATGCGTCCGCCCTGAATGAGCTTTCTTGCGAGCATGGCGAACTGGGGGGCGACTGGAGTGATGGGGGGGTGCTGCGTGAGGTGAAGGCGCCGTCCTGCCTGAATGAGCAGGTTGTGTCTTCCACCCTTTGCGAGGGTGAGCCTCACGAGGTCCTCGTCGTGCTGGTACACCTTGCCCACCTTCGCGCCCACGAGGGAGGTGAGCTCGTCTACGATGCAGTGGACGTCCACGCCCGTCATCTCGTGCTTCATCTGACATCACCTCTATGGTGGGGTATAAGGGGTTTTTGGATTGGCTTCACGCTGGGGGTTCACCTTGGATTGGATTCACTCCATTCCTATGTGCCGCCAGAGCGATGGACAAAGGTGCAAGCTGCGCTGGCGTGGCGGGGAGTCATATCTAAGAGCGTAGCACCTTCTCTATCCTCTCCCGAAGCTCCTCCAGCGTGCCCTCGTTAGCTATCACCACGTCCGCCATTGCCATCGCCTCCCTCAGCCCCCAGCCCTCCTCGCGCTCATCTCGCCTCCTCAGCTCTTCTGGCGTGAGTATGGCATCGCTGCGCTGGCGGGAGCGTATGCGCTCGAGGCGGAGCGAGAATGGAGAGAGAATGTGCACCAGCCTGAAGGCTGCTCCGAGGTGCTGCCTGAAGAAGTGCACCTCGGCGATACCCCGTATGCCATCGAGCACCACCACATCGTGCTCTGTGAGCAGCCTCCTGAGGGTGGGTAGCGTGCGCCTTGCGATTGAGTCCATGCCCTCCCTCTCCCGCAGCATGCACGCCACAGCCCCCAGCGCCTCATCGGTGGGCGAAAGACCCATGCGGGCTGCCTCCTCTCTCACCACGTCGCCCATGCACACCACGGGTATGCCCATGTCCGCAGCCATGCGGGCAGCCTCGGACTTGCCGCTTGCAGGATAGCCCACGAACGCCACCACGGTGCTCATCTGCGCATCACCCGCTCGCCCTCGGTGTCCCGCACCACGACCTCGTCGAGGTACAAGAGGGCAGAGCGCGCACACGCCTCCATGTGCTCCCGTGTGGGGGAGGGCTCGGCAAACCCGGCCACTGGCATTCCCTGCTGGAGCACGTACGTGGCGCGCACACCGTGCTCGGAGAGCCACCGCGCAATCTCGCCCACGTACTCTGGCGAGAGCAGGCTCTCGAACAGAGTGGTGCGAACCTCAGCCTCGATGGTGCCATCCAGAAGCTCGAGGCACTCCTTTACCCTCTCGCACCACTGCGCTCCAACCTCCCGCCACCTCTCTGGGGCATCGGGAAGGCATATCCTGCCGTAGAGCTCTGGGCGCTCGAGCGGAGCCTTCACGTCCACGGACACGAAGTCGAGAAGACGTGCCTCCTTCAGCTCCCGTACAACTTGCGGGCGCAGACCATTGGTGTTGAGCCCCACATCGAGCCCAATCTCCCGTGCGATGCGGGAGAGCTCCACGAGCGCCTCGCGTTGGAGGGTGGGCTCGCCACCACAGAACACCACGGCGCCCACCAGCATGCTCGCATCCTCGAGGTGGGTGCGGATGGCTTCGGTGTCCTCGAGCACCCGCCCCTCCAGAAGGTGGCGGTTGTGGCAGTATATGCACCGCATCTGGCATCCCCTGAAGAACACCACGGTGGCAGACCTGCCATACCAGTCTATGGTGGACACATCCACCTTTCCACCATAGTTGAACAGCACGCCATCACCCTACGTATATCGTCTCGCCGTTGATAACGTCGTCCTCGCTCACGTCCAGCGTTATCGTGGTGTTGCCGATGGAGAGCGCGTAGGGTTGCACAGCTCCCACGTCGTACAGCGTACTGCCCTCGTGGCTTCCCAGCGTGGAGTAGGGCACCGTCAGGTTGAAGCGTCCGTCCACGGCGGTGGTGCTCTGGGTGTACGTGAACGTGCGGGCAGGGGTGGATATGGTGGTGCTGATGGACACCTGGGTGCCATCTGGGGCAGAGCCCTCGATGTGGGCACCCTTCACGTACTCGAATACCTTCACATAACTCGCTGGGGGCTTGGCATCGAACGCCACCACCTTTGCCTGCGGGTCAACGTAGAATGGAGTAATCTGGCGATAGAACTGCTCTGCCTCCTCATAGGAGGAGAAGTAGCGCATGCCCCATGTGAGCCTGCCCTGCTCGAGGAAGAGCACCATGTAGGGTACGAAGTATCCCGGGGACTCGTGCACCAGCCGATAGTGGGAGAGCGTTCTCGCATCGTCAAAGTGCAGCCTTGAGATCATCGAGGACGTGAACTTCTCTGAGGACACGGGCAGCAGGAGTGTTTTTCCCATCACCCCGTAGGGATGGGACTCTGTCCAGCCCTCGGTGTCCAGTGCCCATGCGGTCATCGCATAGAACTTGCCAGTCGCCATCTCGATGTCTGTGATGACGTAGCGGGTGCCAAGGATGTCCGCTATCTCGTTTGCCTCGGACTCGTTGAGGGCGGTGAAGAACGTGGACGCGCCTGGTAGCCGATGGGGACCACCGCCTATGCCCTGCTGGAAGGGGTTGGCATTTGCCATCCTGTGCCCTATCGCCAGTATCCAGTGCCCATAGTCCCACCACGAGAGCACGCCGTACGCCCCTGGCGGGTACTCAAAGCTCTCGTTGTAAATCGCATAGTAATCCACCCCCGGCTCTGGGGTGCTTTCGTTGAGCCAGTGGAGCGCCTCCAGCCATCCCGCGGGAGGCCCTCCAGCCCCCTCTGCGGTGAGCTGTGCCTGCGCCAGCGTGCCCCATGGCCACACCAGGAGCAAGAGCACGATCAGCACGAGGAACACGTGCCATCCCCCGATGCCGCGCACCACCTCCCCAAGAGACAGAGCACCTCTCTCGAACGCTGCGTAGCTCTCCGAGAGCTCGCGCATGCCAGCTGCGTCCAGCACGCTCGCAACGAGGTAGCCAGTGAGCACTGCCACGTTGACCGCATAGTAGTATGCGAACCTGTTCTGCTGGTACATTGCCCAGAACATAACGAGGCTCCACACCAGCACGAGTAGCTCGGATGGGCATCTGGAGCGGGCATAGCGGTAGGCGAGAAGCGCCATCCCGAGAAGCGAGATGTAGAACGCTATCCCGAAGTTGCCGTTCACCATCGCGAGTGTGAACGCTCCGCCAGTGGCGGCGGGGAAGAATATCGGAGTTGCCTCGGCAATGGTGAGCTCCCCGATGGTGGGCTTGGTGAGCAGCGTGAAGATGTTGGACAGCGTTGCCCCCATCTCTCTCGATGTGCTCGAGAGCACGAGGACGAGCGCCAGCACGATGCCAGCAAGGACGAGCGGGTAGCCGTATGCGGGAATTGAGCGGCGCCTAAGCTGCACCGAGAGCAGGGCGAGCACTGGTCCAGAGAGGGTGGCGAGCGAGAGGGCGAGCACGTGCACTACTGAGTAGTATAGGTAGTCTGTGGTGGAGTAGTTCACTATGGGCAGGATGGCAAGAAGCGGGAATGTGAACAGCCCCACCGATATCAGGGCGAGGTGCTCGATGCTTCCTCCACGCATGTGCTCTATCACCGCATACGCTCCAAAGAACAGCAGCATCACGAACACCAGCATGAGCGCCCCTGTCCATGAGAGCTGGTAGAACGTGTACGCCAGCGATGCGAGCATCAGGTAGAGCACGGACACTCTCATGCGCATCCATGCAGCACGGCGGCTCTTTGGAGAGCGCAGCGCAGCAATGTCCGAGAGGCACAGCCCCCTCGAACGCTCGAGGGCGAGCATGGTGAACAGCACCACCAGCGAGCTCAGCAGTATCTCATCGGCGTGGTGGTCAGAGAAGCCCAGCATCGTGCGGTTGAGGAGCTGTCCAGGAATGATGGCAACGAGCAGCGCAGCAATGAGCCCAGCCTTTTTGCCGTGCAGCGCCCTTACAATCAGGTAGGTGGGTATCACGAGCGCAACGCCCAGCACCGCTGGGAACAGGGCGTTCACGGCGTATATGGTGTGTGTGGAGGGGTGTCCCAATCCCACAATCAGGGCGAGCAGGGCAACGGTCTGGTCATGTATCGGACCCCAGTACAGGGGCGAGCCGTGCGGAAAGTAGGTCATGGGGTCGAACCACATCCGCACTGGAAAGTTAGCGATGGTGTTCTCGATGAGGCGGGTGTGGTAGTAGGCGTCGTTGCCCTGCAGCACCACCCCGTCGGGCGTGAATATCCTGCTCCATGGCAGCACGATGCGGATGTATGCCGAGAGCAGGGCGATCAGCGAGAGCACGACGAGCACAGGACATCCTCTTTTCGCCCTGCCCCGCAGCACATCTATCATCCCCATGAGCACGTGCCCCCTCCTTTAAGCGCTCACCAGCTTCTCACGTATGTTCTCGTTGCTTCGAATCTCCTCTGCCTTGCGAATGGCGAGCTCCACCGCCCGCCTTATCTGCTCGGGGGAGAGCGTGCCAGGCCCGCTCTTCTGCATCCCAGTTATCGAGCCATCGGACTTGACGATGATGGTGAGCCTGCATCCTGCCACCTGCTCCTCCTCGTACGTGGGGTCCACCACCAGCTCGCCCGCTATCTCGGCAAACGTGATGGATATGGGCACGTCCCGCAGGGGCAGGGGCTCGTCTGTCCCAAGCCCATATCGCTCCTTGGGTATGCGGGCATCTATCAGGGCAGCCACCGCCCCAAGCTCTGATGCGTCCATGATGTTGCCCCCGTCGTCGAGCACGTGCACGTCGATGAACACAATCCATACCTGTTCTCCCGGGGTGATGCACAGCTTCTTCAGGTCTATCGCCCCGGACTCCCTGATACCCCTGTCGGTCACGCGGGCAAGCTCCACCGCATCCTCTCCCGGGGGACCTGCCTCGAAGTATGGGGAGGCGGCGGGTATCAGCTCGGTGTTGGTGATGATGACGCCCTCGTCTGGCGTGTCGGGAAAGGGCTCCCCGGGCTGTATCTTCACGCCCACCACCAGCTGGGTGTCGCCCAGCCTCACCCTTGCGGACCCCTCTGCCTTCTTCACGTACCCCGTTTCTATGGATATCTGCCTGTACTCGTCTGGGGCTCTTCCATCCACGCGCCTTCGCTGGAGGATGAGGTTGTGTATGTAGTCCTTGTGCAGCTCTGCCATCACCTCTTCACTCGTCATTCTCGCTCACCTCCTCAGACTCCTCGAACTCCTCCATGTCCTGCTCAAAGCTCTCCTGCGGCTCCTCCTCTGGCTTCTCTGGCTTCTCTGGCTCGGGTTGCTCTGGGGCGGCATAGCGGCGTATGAGCGCATCCCGCTGTATCTCGTACAGCCGCCTGCAGCCCTGCATCGCCATCTCCAGCGCCCGCTCGAACTCCTCCCGTGTCAGATGGCCGTCCATCTGCAGCAGCGTTATCTCGCCCCTTGGGGTCATCGCCACGGGCATGTCCGCCTGCCCGTAGTTGTCCTCCTCCTTCATGAGGTCGAGCACGAGCTCGCCATCCACCTTACCCACAGAGCATGCGGACACGAGGTTGCGCATGGGAATGCCAGCATCCGCGAGCGCTGCCGAGGCTGCGTTGATGCCAGCCGTGCGGGTGCCAGCATCTGCCTGCAGCACCTCGATGAACACGTCTATCACGCTCCTCGGGTAGTAGCCCAGAAACACCACTGGCTCGAGCGCCTCTCGGCTGACCTTGGACACCTCGATGCTGCGTCTGTCGGGACCTGGCCTTCGCCTCTCCTCAACCGAGAACGACGCCATGTTGTACCTGCACCTCATGATTGCCCTGTTGGACTCCTGAAGGTGTCTTGGGTGCACCTCCCTTGGCCCATACACGGCAGCCATCACCTTGTTGCCCCCCCACTCGATGTAGCACGAGCCATCCGCCCTGTGCAGCACGCCCACCTCCATCTTTATGGGGCGAAGCTCGTCCACCGCTCTGCCATCGAGCCGCCTTCCATCCACTATGAACGCTCTCTCCTCTTCCATTCGCATTCCTCTTTACTTAAGAAGCTCGTCCAGAAAGTCTGTTTCCGCTCTCTGCTTGGGCTCCCGCTCCCTGTGCTCCCTTATCTTCGCGAGCACCCTGTCGGTGAGCCCAGGGGTGTGTGCCTCACGCTCTATCATCTCCACGAGGTCCGCCACGAGGGATACCTGCCTTCTGGGACCTGTAATCCACACCCTGCCGTTCTGGCCCACGAGCAGCCTGCATCCAGTCTCCCGCTGGAGCATGGATATCATAGAGCCCCCCCTGCCTATCAGCCTTGGCACCCTGGTGTGGGAGATCTCGATGAGCCTTCCGCCCTTCAGGGGCCTTGGGACCCCCTCCTTGAGCTCGAGCATCACCCGCATCGAGGGTGCGACCTCCTTCACCCCCACCACGACGCTGTCCCCTATGGTAAGATGCTGCTCCATGTCCGCGGAGTCTATCTTCTTCGGGTACTCGGACAGGTGTAAAAAGCCCTCGTACGGTGAGGCGATGTCCAGCACCCACCCAAACGGTGTGAGTTCGCTCACCATGCCTATTATGGTGTCGCCCCTCGTGGGGATGTACTTGCCCTCGAGGGGTATCACACGGATGCTCTTGCCCTCGTGGGCAACACCATAGAGCAGGGAGTACACCTTCCCGTCCTCCACATACGTGCCCTCGCCTGCCCGCTTGGCATCCTCGGAGAGCAGCTCGCCCGGAATCACTATGCGCATGCGCTACCTCACTTCAGAAGCTTTGTGATTGCCTCACCATGGCTCAGCCTGTTCACCGCCTCATACAGCTCGTCCTGCATCCCAGCTGGAATTTCCAGCACGAGCACGAGCGAGCCATCGCTCTGCCACTCCTCCCTCTCGGGCTCTGCGATGCGCCTGAGGTCCCCATATGCCCGCCCGGCATACTGGGCTGGAACCTTGACCTCCACCTTCACGGTCTCGAACCGTATCGGGATGATGGGGCGGATTGCCTTCATCGCCTCGCTCACCAGCTCGTCTATGCTCTTGGAAAAGTCCACGCCCACCCCAGCGGTCTCCATCGCCCGCTCGATTCTCGCGGGAGGATGGGGCATGCCAGTCTGGGGGTTTATCGAGTTCCTTGCGATGATGTCTATCACCTGACGCCGCTTCCTCTCTGTTATCCTCTTTCTCTGCTCTGCCGTGAGGTGAATCTCTCCCTTTTTCACGATGCGCTCTGCCACCTCGAGGGTGTCGGTGGTGCCGAACACGCTCTGAATGTCCTCCATGGAGGGGCGCTCGCCCCTCGATGCGTTCTCGAACACGTCCTCCACTGCAAGGATGTCCTCTATCGATACGTCCTCGCCCCGCCTTAGCGCATACGCACCCTCGGGATCCACGAGCACCTCGAAGTGCTTGCCGTGGCTTTTCAGCCGAGCCACCACGGCATCCTCGAGCTTGACCATCAGCTCTCCTCCTCGCTGCCCTGCTCGGCCTCCTCTTCTGAGCGCTCCCTGAGCATGGCCTCGATGTGGGGCACAAGCTCCTCGGATGTGAGCTTTCTGTACCTCCTGTCCTTCACTGAAATCACCGATGCCTCCACAGTCTCGGGCTTAAACGCCTCCTCTGCTGCGAGATACAGCCCCTCGAGCCCAAGCACGATTGCCTGCTCTGTGTTCATGTCCTCTCTGTACTTTGCCTCGAACAGCTCCATCACTACAGAGCGCTTGGAGCCGATTGCAGTTGCCTTGTATCCCAGAAGCGCACCGCTCGGGTCTGTCTCGAACACCCTGCAGCTGCCGTCCTCGTCCACACCAGCTATCAGGAGTGCGGTGCCGTAGGGCCTCACGCCCCCGAACTGCGTATAGGTCTGCTTGTGGTCGCATATGCGCTTTGCAAGCATCTCCACGGTGATGTGCTCGCCATACGTGAGTCGGTGAATCTGAGCCTCCAGCCTCGCGCGGTCTATGAGAGAGCGCGCATCTGCCACGAGCCCAGAGGTGGCAGCCCCTATGTGGTCATCTATCTGGTATATCTTCTCGATGGACTCTGGCTCCATGAGCCTGCTGGCGATGCGCTTATCCACGAGCAGCACCACACCGTCCGATGCCTTCAGCCCCACGGCGGTGGTGCCCCGCTTTACCGCTTCTCTCGCATACTCCACCTGAAACAACCTACCATCTGGGCTGAAGACCGTTATCGCGCGGTCATAGCCCCCCATCTGCGGACTTATCTGCATGCTCACGCTCCTCCTATCAAAAGAACCCCTGTACCCAAAAGTCTCTCCTTCTCTCTCACCCTCGTTAGAATGGGAGGGGGGTATTTTAAGCTTTTGTGCACCGTGCGATGCGGCGCATGGCGCTTCGTATGGTGCCCGTGGTGGCAATCGGCATGATGTGAACCCTCTGTCCTCCCACGTGCGCCATGCACGCGAGCAGCGCCACGAGCCGCATTTGCTCTCCCCGCTGGCAGCGTATGAGTACCCACCCGTCCTCCACATGCACCACCTTAAGTCGTAGCTCGCTCATACCCACATCGCCGTACAGCATGCCACCCTCCGCAAACACAGCCCTCACGAGCTGGTCCTTCGGGGGTTGCTCCTCTGCGAGCACCCTTGCCAGCACGTACCGCCTTCTCTGCCTCAAGGTGGGACGCATGGGTCTCATGGCAAACCCCTTAACGCATGGGGTATATAAGATGGTGCATGCGCATCTCGCTTGGGCTCTCGAGCCGCATGCCCCTCACGAGCTATGCGGCAATCGCACGTAAGGTGGGGCTCGATGGGATATGGGTGGGCGAGCACGTGGATGCCCCGCTGGATGAGCGCACGCTTGTGGAGCTGTCTGATGCCGTGCCAGAACTGCCCCTCGGCACCGCCATCATGAGCATATATGTGCACGGCATCGAGGAGCTTGTGGCGCTTGGAATGCGCATGTCCTCTCACTTCTCAGGATTCTCGCTCGGGCTCGGGGTCGGGGACATCCCATCCCTGAAGAGAAGGGGAATCGTGCCAGAGCGCCCCATACGCAGGATGGCACATTATATCGAGCAGCTTTCTGCCCTGAGAGAACAGGGTGTGAGGATACTGCTGGGAAGCACCGGAAAGGGAATGCTGCAGCGGCTCTCGTACGAGGTGGACGGGGTGGTGCTCACGGGCCCAGTGGAGCATCTGCGAGATGTGGTGGGGCTGTGTCCCGGGGAGAGGGTGTTCTGGGGGGCTCTGTGGCTCGATGAGCCCTGCTCCAGATATGCCAGAGTGAGCTACACCACGGGACACGATGTGCTCATAGAGCCAGAGCGGCTCGCTGCGCAGCTGGAGCAGATGGGCATACACGAGGTAATAGTGGGACCGCCCCATGGAGATGACGTGGAGGGGGTGGTGAGGGTGCTCGCAGAGCGCCTCAGAGCCGCTCCCTGAAGGCGGGCTCTCGCATCAGGCAGGCTTTGGCATTGTATGCCCCGTCCCTTCGGATGCGCCTCCATGTGGTGCGCAGCTCCTCCCTTAAGACATTGCCATAGGAGAGGGGGATGCACGCACAGGGCAGCACGTCTCCAGAGGGCGTGATGTGCAGCCAGCGCCTTCCTGCAGCACAGCCCAGCGTGTCCATAGCGTGGATGATGGAGAACACCCTCACACTGCAATCGTGCACCAGCTCCTCGTGGTAGTGGCGCATGAACGCATCGAGCACCTCTCTGCCCTCCTTCCCGAGCGACCTGTCGGTGTGCATGTAGCGCCCGGTGGGCACTATCTCGTACAGCGATAGCTCGTGTGCGCCCCAGCGCTGGGCGAGTTCGTAGAATGAGGGAAGGTGGTGCACGTTGTCTCTCGAGAGCACCACGTAGATATCGCACAGCAGCCCCGCCCTGCGAGCATAGCGCACGCACCTTCTCGCCTCCTCAAACACCCCCTCCCGCCCCCGCATCGCATCGTGTTCCTCCTCGATGGGAGAGTCGAGGCTCACGTGCACGCTGTACAGCCCAGCCCTCGCAAGTGCCTCGAGCCTTTCTCGTGTGGCACCGCTGCCAGAGGTGAACATCGTGCATATCGCCCGCTCGTCCACCATCTCCGGGATTTTTTCCACCTCTGGATAGAGCATGGGCTCCCCTCCATCCAGCACGATGGACGTGGCGCCCATGTCGAGCGCCTGCGACACAATGTGCTCCATCTGGGCAAGGGAGAGCGAAAGGCGCCTGTGAGTGTCTGGAAGAGCACAGTGGGCGCACCTGTTGGGGCACGACTCGGTGATGGACACCGTTATCTGGTCAGGGGTGTGCCATCCGAGCATCGCACGAAGCTGGCTCCTTACGAGCCGCCCAAAGGCTGGGGAGGGGATTGGGGGAAGCCACGTGGAAAGGTACACACAGTGGGCGTCGTGCGCCACCACCCTCTCACCGTCCAGCAGGGAGAGCATGCGGCGCACCCACGGCAGGCGGGCGAGCAGACCTCGTGCGTGCACGTGCGAGATGCTGCTCTCGACCTCGATGTCGACCTCGATGTTCACACTCAGCAGCGGAGAGCGGTATATGGGGAACATCACATCACCACGGTGGATACCTCTGAAGGAGAAGGCACAGCGCCACGTCCGCTATCAGGGCAGCGAACATCACCGCCCTGTATCTCGAGCCCTGAAGGAACAGCCTGCCCCCCCTCTCTGGTGCAGGGTGGTGCACGAAATCCACGCACTGGGCGAGCATCCACCCTCCAGTGAGCAGTGCTGCCACCATGAAGAGAGGTCCAAGATGGGCGGTGTAGCCCACGAGCAGCGAGAGCACCACCCCAGCACTCCAGAACGAGAGCACCAGCCTCGACGTGAATGGAATGCCGTGCACCACTGGGGTGGTGGGAACGCCTCTTGCCCGGTCGCCCTCCACGTCCCTGCATACCCCAGAGAGTGTGAAGCCCCAGTCGGTGATGCATATCATGAGGCCGAGCAGCACGGCGGGCAGGGGCAGCATTGCCCCATCTGGCTTGAGGATGCCCGCCGGGTCGAACGCAAGCCACACGCCAATGGGCACGAGCCCGTATGCCACCCCCACTGGAACGAAGCTAAGAGGGGTGGTGCGCTTTGCGTGGTAGGAGTAGAACGTGATGACCGCCACCGCCACGAGGAGCACCACAAGGCTCTCTGGATTGAGGTACAGAGCGATGGCACACGCCACACCCACGAGAAGGAGGGCATACAGAAGCGCTCGGGTGCGGGATAGCTCCCCAGATGGCAGGGGCCTGTGGGGCAGGTTGATGCGGTCTATGTCCACATCACAGCAGTCGTTGAGTACGTACGAGCTGGTGGTGGCAAGGTATGCCCCCAGCACGGCGAGTACCAGCTTTGGCACATCGGGAAATGCCCCATGGACGGTGTAGGAGGCGAGCAGGGCGGCGGCTGTGGGAAGCGCCACATCCATGTCCGATATCTCGGGACGCAGTATCTTGATGTACGCCCACATCGCACCCACCCTCAGTGGGCATCGAAATAGGATATCTCTCCCACCTCCACCACGAGCGGGGCTCCCGTTCGGGGGGGCTCAACACCCCTCACGAGGGCGTGGTTTCTTGGTCTTAACTGTATCCGTGCGCACATGTGCTCGCACTCCTCCTGATGCAGCCCGATGCACTGAAAGGTGCGGTGCATGAACACGCTCTTTTCGACAACGCTCGCCAGTATCCCACGGGTGCCCGCAGACACGTCCCGCATGCTCGTGCTGGTGAGGAACACCGCATCCCCAACATCTATGCTGAGCACCGCAAAGAAGTTGTGGGGGCTCTGAATCTCGAGCGTCCTCACGCTGCCCTTTGCAAGCTCAGATATCACCTCTGGAGAGATACCCGTGATTGCAACACACCTCATACGCACTTCCCCCTAACCATACATCGGAAACTCACGCCTCGTCGCCCTTGCCTGTGCCTCTGCACTGCTCACCTGTTCTGCGAGCCTCTGCATCTCGGTCTCTATCCTCTCCGCCTGCTCGAGCAGCCCCTGCACGTCCACCGACAGCCCATACACGCTGTTCATCGTCTCGATGACGTGTGCCGCCGCTCTGGGGTTGGGTCCTGTGCCGTGCGTCTCGCCCAGCAGCGCGAGCGCTGGAATGCCCCTCACATAGCACTCGGTGAGCAGCGAGCCAGAGATGCCAGCGATGGAGCCCACCTCGAACATCTCCACATGAGGTGCTATCCTCTGCCACAGCTCCTCGGTGGTGGCTGCCCCGAACACCCGCTGCTCCTCCCCCATCGTGGCAACGCCCGCTATCGAGACCACTTCCCTTGCCCCGATGTGCTCGCACCAGTCCACGATGGCAGATGCCACTGGGTGCGATGCCTCTGGGACCACGGGGATGTCCGAGAGAATCGTGATGAGGTTCTGCTCGCTGGACTCGTATATGCGCACAGGCATGCTCACCCTCCCCCGATACATGATGGCAATCGGGGGAAAATAGTCTGACACCAGCGTGCCTATGGGCTTCATATTCAGGCTCTCCACGAGGTGCTGGCTCGCTATGTTGCCTATGAGCCCTATGCCCGGAAAGCCCTCGATGAGCACGGGACTCTCGGAGCTCACCTCCTCTGCATGTATCCTGACAAACCTGCGCTCGCCATCTGCCATCTTTCCAGCTCCACACCAGGTTTGGAGAGGGTGATATAAAAAGGATGTGGGAGATGCGTACACCGTGGGAGATGCGTACACCGTGGGAGATGCGTACACCAACAAAAGCCCGTATCCTTCAGTCCAGAAGCCGCTTTTCCCCAGTTATCTTATCCAAGCTTATCCAAGTGACCCTTCCCCTCCCCCGCTTACGCAGGGAGCTTCCACCCCTCTATGGGGAGGTTGAGAAGACACTGAGGGAAAGGGCTCAGTGTGCCCTTCGCTGCTGGCAGTAATATCCCTTTGACACTCCCTTTGCGAGATTGTGCAGGAACGATTGTAGATATACAAAGCTTTTTGAGGGGGCTCCTCAGACATGGTAAAATATGAAGCAGAGAGAATTGCTCATACTGCTCGTGGGCATTGTGGCCGTGCTGCTGTTGGTGCCCGTTCTTCTGAGCATGATTTACAGTGGCTCATACGGCTACTGGTACTATCCCCACCACATGATGTGGCCATGGATGGCTGGCTTCGGCTGGGCAGGGATGGGTGGTGGGCTGATTGTGCTGCTCATCCTTGTGGTCCTTGTGGTGTGGGTACTCAACAGAGAGGAGGAGAGCAACGAGGGTCGAGGGGGTGGCACCTCCTCTGCCCGCGAGATTCTGGACGAGCGATACGCGAGGGGCGAGATATCCGAGGAAGAGTATCTCAGGATGAGAGAGCGGCTTGAGAGGTGAGCATGGGGTGATGTATTTGTAGGTAAGCCCCCCTCAGCACAGTACAAGGACCACCAGAGCGCCCACAAATAAGCTCGCCGACGAGCTGTAGGTGAGCCTTACCGAACGCAGTATATCATTTGGGCTAGGTGCCCTCAAAAGAGGGCAGAGCACATACGCCCCCGGCTTTTCGAGCCTTATCCCCAGCGCTCCAGCATATGCGGCCATTGGCCATCCAGAATTGGGGCTTGGAGTCTTGGTGTGTTCTCTCTGCGCTGCCCTGAGCGCTGAGATGGCTCTCTTGAAACTCAATGTGGAAAGCATTATGAGGGGAACTGAAAGCCTCGCTGGAATGTAGTTCAGCACATCATCCATCCTTGCGCAGAACCATCCAAGCTCCCCAAACCTCTCGTTTTTGTATCCCCAGCTCGAGTCGAACGTGCTCACCACCTTGAAGGATAGGGCTGCCGCAAGCCCGAGCCCCACGGGAGAGAGCAGCACGTAGTAGAAGAGGGGAGAGACGATGGCATCCACGAAGTTTTCGGACACCGACTCCACGGCCGCAGATGCCACCTGCTCCCCACTCAGGCTGGATGGGTCCCGCGATACCAGCGCTGGAAGATGCTTCTTTGCCACATCCAGCCTCCCATCTGCAAGATGCGCACGTATGTCCTCTGCTGCCTGTCCAAGGGAGCGAACTGCAAATGTGGAGTTTAGAAGATATGCAGCAATGAGGGTGCCAACCGCCGAGGACACAGCATTCTCTGAGTTGCTCATTTTCCATATCACCAACCCCAGAAGAGTAAAGAAGGATGTGATGATGAGCACACTCACTACCCCATATAGCCTCCTGTGGGTCATTGGCGCCATGCCCTCGAGACGGGATATGCACCACCCCATCCACACCACTGGATGGGCGCGGGCTGGGGGCTCCCCAATCGTCAGCTCGAGCAAGAGCGCGAGAAGTAGTACGCTCACAGCCGACATGCGAGGGGCTCCATCACGTTCTTCCATATACTCTCGAGCGACTCACCCCGCATGGAGCGCTCCAGTATCTCCCGAACGACCTCCTCCTCGTGCACCAGATAGCACCCCGAGCAGTCCCAAACACCCTTGCCCCCATTGCCATTCAACATTCGACCGAGCTTCCGATTATAACAGGGATAGAAGGGACAAAAACAGAGTGTACAGTCCTGACCCTCAAAATGACAGGGGTAATGCTCACAGTTCTCCCTCTTCATCCCTCCACCCTCCGGGGCAAGCACAACTCATGTACACTCTTTTTTTCATATGTAAATAAATTTTGCCCTGTTTGAGGACACCTGTTTGAGGAGGCTGATTACCCTGTAATCAACTGCTGCTACTGTGTAGCACAGAGCACATCCATGAGAGTGCCTGACCTCCTCCCCGCCCTAAAAGGCGAGGCTTCCAGCCCGTAAGGAAGGTGAAGCTGGTGGCAGCGCTTTGCATACATCGATTTGTTCCACCATAATCGTTAATTTAATAAACATCCAATCCCTATTGTCTGCTGTAAGGCCTTTTTGAGGTGTGGGGATGAAGGACAGGAAGAACTTTGCGTTGAGAAATGAGGATGGTGAGGAGATAGGAGTGTTCTCCGGAAGACAGCCCAGACAAGCAGCTCTAAAGGCTGCCACCAGAATGGGTGGTACGAAGGACAAGCCCGCAATTCTCAGGCTCAGGGAGAAGGGCACAAACAAGGTACACGTGTTCGAGGGATGGACAGAGCTGGTGCCAGCACCCAAGAACAAGCCAGCATGGATGCCCGACAAGATAAAGAAGGCCTTTGTCAGAAAGATAGGGATAGAGCGACTGGAAAAGCGTTGAACTCATGACAACCCCAAGGGAGAGAGCACTTTTTGAGGCCGGCATAAAGCTGGGTGCTCTTTATCATCAGTTTGTGGGCTCTCCAATAAACAAGCATACTCGTCCCACGATGGAGAGAGCAATAGAGGAGAGCATATCACTTCAGCCCTTTGTGCGGAATATAAAGGTCAAAATCAATGAGCACCTGATAGAGAAGGAGCTGAATGTCTTTGGATACTGTGAGCTCACCGGAGAGATGCTGGAGGTCGAGCTCACGGTGGACGTGGAGGGCGAGGTCGTGAAGGTGGCGATGAGCGCGGACGAGAGTGGGTATCCCCTCATGAGGGTGCTGGAGTGAAATGCGGCTCGTGATAAAGATAGGTGGAAGCCTCATGGGACAGCTTCCAACACTGCTCGCAAGCCTGAAGGAACACGAGGTGAAGGGGCTAATAGTGCCCGGGGGTGGTATGTTTGCAGAGCTCGTGAGAGAGGTGGATGCCGCCAGCTCGCTTTCTCCTCACACCTCCCATCTGATGGCGGTGGCAGCCATGGAGCAGTACGGGCACATGTTGGCTGACATTGGAGGGCTCGAGAGCGTGAGCGAGCCCAGCTTTCATGGCCTGTGTGTGCTGCTTCCATACTGTATGCTCGCAAGAGGGGCTGTCGAGCTTCCAGATGAGAGCTGGGATACCACCTCGGATACCATTGCCGCATGCATCGCCCACGAGACTGGTGCGAGTGTGTGCAAGCTCACCGACGTGGACGGCCTGATTCTAAATGGAAGGCTCGTATCCGAGATAGATGCCTCAGAGCTGCTGGGGCTGAAGAGCACGTGTGTGGATGCCAACCTGCCCAAGCTCCTGATGAAGAGAGGTATGGACTTTGCGGTGTTGAGTGGGCTGCATCCCGAAAGGCTCGTGAGCTTCTCGAGGGGCAAGCCCTTCGTGGGCACGCTGATAAGGGGAAGATAATGTGGAGAGAGACGTGGGGAATGCGGAGATAGACGTGCTGATTGATGTGGGAAGGCGGCTCGTTGAAAGGGGATACACCGACTCGTTCTTTGGCAACATCAGCTTCAGAGACGGGGAAAGCATGTACATCACACCACGAGGCAGCGCTCTTGAGCGCATCCACAGAGAGGATGTGGTGGAAGTTCCCCTCTCTGGAACGTACGATGAGAGAGCATCTTCCGAGACCCCAGCCCACAGATACATCTACACCCACACGGACGCTACCGCCATCGTGCACGCCCATCCATTCTTCTGCGTGCTGTGCTCCTTCCTTGTGCCCGATGCCCTCGAATCACGCACCAGCGAGGGCAGGCTGTTTCTTCCCACACTTGCCTTTTGCGAGGATGCTGCTGGCACCGAGACGCTGGGCATGAACGTCGTGAGGGCATGCACGCAGCACCACACCCATGTGGCCATTGCGAGGGGGCATGGCATATTCGCCCTAGCCCATAGCCTCGAGCAGGCATATCTCTACTGCGTGGTCGCAGAGCACGAGTGCAGGCTGTGGTATCACCTAAGCACGGCAGGGCTGGAACAGCGTCACTGAGCATTTATATAGATGAGGACGCCCACTATCTTTGGAGAACACTTCCATGCCCACGCTCATACTGTGCATAGACAGGGATGATGACATCGGCGTCAAAACTGGCATAGAGAGCCCCATTGTTGGGAGAGAGGCATGTGTTGAGGCTGCCATGAGGCTCGGTGAGGCCGACCCAGAGGATACCGATGTGAACACCCTGTTCGGAGGACTACAGCTATACGATGCCCTAAGGCAGGAGGGTAGGGAGGTCGAAATCATGGCGCTCGCCGGGGATGAGAGAGTGGGGCTAAGGTCGGACGAGCGCATCGCAAGGCAGCTGGACAACATAGCACAAAGATATCCAGATGCCGAGGTGATTGTGGTCTCGGATGGCGCGGAGGACGAGGCGGTGATGCCCCTCGTAGAGTCGAGGTTCAAGGTAAAATCGGTAAGAAGGGTGATTGTCAGACAGAGCCAGAACCTTGAGAGCACGTATTACCTGCTAAGACAGGTGATAAGTGATAAAAGGACGAGAAACTCCATATTCACCCCCATTGGGCTGGCGCTGCTGGCCTATGGGATATCGCTTGCCTTTGGCATGGTGGGCTATGCCGTAGCCACCATGGCCGTGGTGGTGGGAGCATACATCCTGTTCAAGGGGCTTGGAATGGACGAGGTGTTCCACACTCTCAGGAGTGGCTTCAAGGAGTCGCTGTATGGTGGCAAGCTCTCCTTCATAGCATATGTTGGGGCACTGGTACTGTTCGTGGTGGCGAGCGTGGAGGGGTTCATAGAGCTGTGGACATACTATAGCCAGCCAGAGCTGTTCTATGGATACCTCACGTTGCTGGTGGTCTTTCTCAAGGCATCGGTGTGGTGGTATGCCATCGGGGGGCTCCTGCTCACTTTGAGCATGGCGGCCGACAGATATCTGGAGGGGGCGCCCATTGGCAGGACATCCGCGTATCCATTCTTTGTGATTGCCACCGGGCTGCTGCTATGGAGTGGCAGTAGCTACCTACTCGAGCTGATACAGGGTGAGACGACATCTATGCTCTCAGGTGGGGCAAGGACGCTCATGGGCTCCATCGTGGTCTCGGTGGGCATGACGGCCGCTGGGCTATGGGTGTCAAACCACATAGATGAGCGCCTGAGGGGACGGGCATGATGAAGGCTCTGTGTGATGTGTGCAGAGCACGAGTTGCCCAGAGCACGTGTCCAATGTGTGGAAGAAGGGTGTGCATGGTATGTATGAGCGAGGGGGGCGTGTGTGTGCTCTGCCTTGCGGGAAGGATGGCTCCTTAGAGCACATCCTCAAAATGCAAAAGCTCGGATAGCTCCACCACCTCAGACATCGGCCTAAGGGAGACGGGTATGCCAGCCTCCTGCATGGCGGCCATTGGATTTGTTCCGCCCACCACCACAAAGCCAAAGTGGTTAACATCCACGGGCACGCCCAGCACATCGTTGTTTGGCTCGCCAACCTCCAGTATTCCCGCAAAGCCCATCTTGGAGAGGCTCTCGAGCACGTAATGGAAGGCATCCCTCGAGGCTATTGGGCTCTCATGAAGACTTGCGAGAATCTTTCCGCTTCCAGTGTCCACCACAGTGCTCACCGAGGTCAGCTCCTGCGAGAGCAGAGCCTCGAGGGGGTCCACAGTGGTGGAGCTGTAGCTCATCACCTGTGTGAACCGCTGAGCCACGCAGTTCTCCACCTGTACGATTCCCCCAAGCTTTGGCTTGACGGGAATACCAGCCTTCAGCAGGGCGCCACACAGCGTGATGCTGCACACAGTGATGAGGGCAACGTATCCGGGGGGCACCACAAGCCCATAAAAATCCTCTCCCTCATCACACAGCCTGACATATGGGGAAACGGCAATCCCACTCACAAGAACGTCCCTCAGTATTGTCAGCGCACGCTCCAGCTCCTCCTTGGGGATCATGCACGAGTTTACCACCACCCTCGCCCATTCCTTGGAGAAGTCGAACTCGGTGGCGTACATATTCTCCTCCACGAGGACGTCCGTGAACACGAGGGGATGTGCACCATCATTCCCTTCAATATGCTTCATCCAATCACCCCCATGTCTGCCCTCATGCGCTCCAGCATCTCTATGGCGTCCAGCCTCTTAAGGTCGAGCCTCGGCTGGCTCAAAAACTCCACGAGCCGATGCTCATCCTCCACGTCTATCACGCCCTCCTCTACCCCTCTTCGTATGAGCAGCTCGTAGGTGCGCTCTGGATAGTATATCGATGCCGAGAGTGCGAGCAGCTCCCTTCGCTGCACCTCGTCAATCAGTCCCTCCCTGAGGGCTGCCTTGAGCGCATACCTCACATTCACATGGGGCACGGAAAGGGGTGTGTACCTCTCGGGGTCAAAAACCAGCGCCACCTCCTCATCGGATTCTATGTCCCCCTCCACGTAGCACCTGAATATCCTTCCCACGCCCCTCATACCATAGGGGTGTAGCTCTGATGCCCGCAGTGCCCCCATGCTGGCCGCTCCATACACCCTTATGCCCCTGCGCATGGCATCGAGAATCTCCCTGTGCCCCACCGCCGCCCTCTGGTAGAACATACCATCCACGATGCCAATGTACTCTGGCTGCTCCTCTCCCCTGAGAAGCCTTGGTATGTCTCCCCGCTTAACCGGTGGCAACATCACCGCGTCGAGATGGGAACGCGCCTCCTCAAAGGAGATGCTGACACCACAGAACACAACTGCCCTCATCTACCCACGAGCTCCCTGTAGCTTCTCGCACGCTCGCCCACACGGGAGGCATCGAGGGCATACACCTCAAATCCCGGGATGACCACCCTTATCACGCTGAGCTTGAGGGAGGGTATGGAGAGGTCCACCACGACCACCTCATCCACATCGATGCCCGAGAGTATTCGGTCTATGTTCTCCGATGGGCTCTTCGCAGAGCGGTCCTCCAGCTCTGAGAGCTCTATCGAAGGTGCATCCGCATACCAGTGCCTGTTGAGTCGCTTCATGCGCTCATAGCCTATGCGCCGTGCGATCTCCTCTCGCACGGTGTCCTCCCTTGCGCCATGAATCTGCACCAGCCTGGACTGGGCAGCCTCGCACAGCGCCCTCGTCGCAGCTATACTGGGGCTGAGGTGGGCTCCAGCTCCCATCACGAGCAGCGAGGCGTCCTTGAGCACCGTGTCGTCCAGCGCCGCCACCATCGTGTGCACACCCTCGTGGGAGGGAAGCCTCCAGAGATGGCACCTCACCCCGGCATCCTCAAATTTTCTCATGAGCACATAGGGCGTGCCATCCTCCTCGCAAAGCTGCACCCTTTCGCCCGTGTACCTCGAGTACTCGGCAAGGGACAGGGCATCCCGCTCGAGCACCTCGAGCAGACCGTGCACGATAGAGTCCTCGAGCACGCACCCTGCAGCAAGCCCATTGGTGTTGCTCCGAAACAGCCTGTGAGCACCATCTTGGGGATTGTAGGGGTGAAGTACGGCATTGGCTGGCACGAGCACCTCCTCCCCAGAGAGCAGCCCAAAGCCCCTCATCCACTCGAGCGTGTCGTGGTTGTCATGGGGATATGAGGGGATGAGCTTTTCTGGCTCGATGGCATTTTCGTAATGGGCAAGCTCTGCGTACGAGCCCTTCAGCGTTTTGTCCCTCTCGTCCCTTCTTTCCGCAAGGCACCTTTCTGCCCCCTCCATGATGGCAGACACCTTGGCCTGCTCGAGGGTCTCGCCCTTGCCCGAGTACACCGATACCGCCCCCTCCTGAGCGCTGGGACGAATTGCGGAGACGATGGGTATGCCCACCCTGTCCAGTGAGGTGATGTCTGCGAGCCTTGTGATTCCTATTGCCTCGAGCACCTCTGGTCTTGCGAGCTTTTCGAGAGTGTACTCCAGGGGGAGCACCCTCTGCCCCCCAGCATACATCACCCCGCGGTCTATGCGCACCTTCCGCACACCTCACTTGTGCCTTGGCATGCAGAGTATCTCCCTAATCTGCATCTTGAAGAAGTGGTTGGTGTGGGCTGGTCTCATGATGCACGCGACGTCCGCACCTCCATGGGTTCCCCCCATCGCCACCACTTCCACATCATCGCCCACGGGTATGGCTCCCGTGTCCGCCGCCATCAGGGTGACCTCTACCGCCACCTTGAATCCCACGCCAAACAGCGACTTGAGGGCTGCAGCCAGCACCTCTGACCTGGACGCTCCGCCCAGCTCAGAGGAGAACGACCTCTCGACCCCCGAGAGGGCATGGCTCTGGGTAATCAGCGTGATGCCCCTTCTCTCAAGCTCGGCTGCACACTCCTCTGACATGGGACGCTTACCCTCTTCCCTGAAGCCATACTTGAGGGTGACCGCCACGATGCGCACATCTGTCCCTTTAAGAGCCTCGGACAGCCTGAGTGCCGTTGAACCGGAGGTGGTCGCCACCACCACATGCCGGATGCCCCTCTCCCTGACGGTGCGGGCAACGATGGCCACTACCTCATCTGTGTTGTGCTTTCCTGGCGTATCGAAGTACGTGATGCTCTGCTCCATCATGTTTGCCAACATCCTCCGTGTTTTTATATAGAGCTATCCCCACTGTGCTATAACGCGTGGGGTGATTGCATAGAGCAGGTGGTGCTCGCCATAGCTGCTGGATGCCTGCTCGGGCTGGTCAGCGGCATGGTGCCAGGCATCCATGTGAACACGCTCGCTGCCATGCTGGTGTCGCTTTCGGCCCTCATCACCACCCAATACGATGTGCTCGCCATCGTGGTACTGTGTGCGGCCGTGGTGCACTCCTTTGTGAGCATCGTGCCCAGCATGCTGCTTGGAGCACCCGACCCTGACACCGCACTTGCAGTGCTCCCGGGGCACAGGCTGCTGCTCGAGGGCAGGGGGATAGAAGCCATCAGGCTCTCTGCGCTTGGAAGTCTGTGCTCTGCCGTCCTCGGCATCGCTCTTGCTCCAGCATTCGTGCTCTTTCTTCTCATGGGCTATCCAGCCCTCTTGGACCACATGGGGCTGCTGCTCCTTGGGGTGATGGTGGTCATGGTGGTCTCGGAAAGACCCTCCACGGGGAGCGCTCTGGCGGCAGTTGTGAAGGCCACGTGCATACTCGTGCTCTCAGGGGTGCTGGGCGTGCTCGCCCTCAAAGGGGGTGAGGTGATGTACACACAGGCAGATGCGGTGCTCATGCCCCTGCTCACCGGGCTGTTTGGTGCACCCCTGCTCATAGAGAGCGTGCTCACGCCCCCTCCATCGATTCCGCCACAAACGAGTGCGGCAGAGGGGATTGAGGGGAGGCGCACGCTCAGGGGCGTGCTCACTGGCACGGCGGCTGGAGCACTGGTCTCGTGGATGCCTGGGGTGAGCGCTTCGGTGGGAACGCTGCTCACTCGGCTCTTGCTCTCGAGGGGAGAGCTCAACAGGATGGACGATGCGAGAGAGTACATGGTGTCCATCTCGGGGGTAAACACCTCGGACGTGGTGTTCTCCCTGCTCACCCTCTACGTGGCTCACAGGTCGAGAAGCGGAGCTATGGTGGCAATCGAGCAGCTGTTTCCGCCCACCATGTGGTCACCACCATATGTTGTTGCCCTGATGCTCTCGCTGATGGTTGCCAGCCTCGTGGGCTATACAGCCACAATCAGGCTTGGTGCCATGCTGCTGAGGACACTATACCGCATAAGACTCCGTACCCTCACACTGGGCACTCTCGCATTTCTCCTCATGCTCGTGGCTGTGCTCACGGGTGCATTCGGAATTGTGGTGTTCCTCTCGGCCATCCCGGTGGGGCTGCTGTGTGGCACGCTCGGTGTTAGAAGAAGCAATACAATGGGGGTGCTGCTCATTCCCGCAACCCTCTACTTTCTCTGAGTTGCCCTCAGCCACCCTGCAACGAGGAGCGCCACCATCAGCATCCATCCAGCATCGCCCATCGCCGGCGGACTGTGCTCAGAAGATGGTGTGCTGGTTGAGGTGGATGAGCTGGAGGGGTGGGAAGACGCCTTGCCCAGAAGGTCCTCCACACTCTTCACAGATGTGCCGACCTCGGCATAGCCAAGGTCGCTCAGCACCCGCACGGTGGTCCTTGCAGTGAGTCTCGCATATTCCAGCTCGACCAGCCTGTCCACCTCCCCGAGCTGGCCCTCCATCGCATTCTCATAGGCACTTGCTGCGAGGATGGGCTCGATCCCATAACGCCGCTCCTCTATTATGGCATTTCTCGCGGACTCCTCTGCCCTCTTCAGGTTCTCAGAGAGCTCCCTCTGCCCTATCAGCTCGATTGCCACGCTCGAGCCCACCATGGAGCGCAGGGCATCGTATATGGCTCCTGCGTAGAACCCCTCCTGAAACTGTGTTTTGGCACTCTCGATATCGCTGCTCGCCCCATCGAGCAATGGCATGAGCCCTGTCGCCCCGCTCTCCTGAAGCAGCGTGGAGCTGTATGCGGCAATCGACTGGGCCTGGCTGATGTAGCCGGCTGCCAACTCCCTCAGCTCATCTTCATCCAGACCCTTCACGCCCTCCTGCTGTGCGATGGCAATCCACCACTGGGCACTCCTTGCCCTCTCGTATGCAAATGCCAGCAGGCTCAGCTGCTCTGCCACACTCTGGGACTCCATCGCCTGAGCGAGCAGCTCCTGCGCCTTTTGCACCCTGCTCTCAGCAGCGCCCAGCCCCTCGAGGTTGATAACGTCTGCGGTGTTGGCAGCGTCCCTCACGCTTTTGTTGCTCCTGTCTATTTCCTCCCTCACCTCGTCCTGCACCATTGCCAGATACTCTGTGCCATTTTGTGCTTTGAGGTAGCCACTGGCATAGTCCACGTATCGCAGCTTGATGAGGGCTCCAAAGCTCTGAGAGGTGGAGGCATAGTAGGCACCTTTGGCATACAGGCTTTTTGCGTGCTCCATCATGCTCGACGCCGAGCCCAGCTCGGAGGATAAAGAGGGAGCACTCGTCTGGCTCAGGCGGGCATAGGTGGTCTCCACCTCATTGAGCAGGCGCTCTGCCAGTGGTCTCATGGTCTGCTTGAACTGCTCGGTGAGGGCACCCCCAGCGTATTTCTTCTCCTCGATTGCGTATCCAGTAAATATCCTGAGGGCGTCCCTTATGTCCTCTATCTCCACCACCTGCACTCCAAGCGACCTTCCAAGCTCGATTACGTCCACCTTCTCCACCTTCTCTGTGATGAGCACAAAGGGCCCCCTCTGTTCCTGATGAAGCCTCTTCACATACACCGTGCCCTGACCCTTGGGGATGAGAAACATGGTGGCACCCTCACTTGCTGCAGCCCTCAGCTTGGAGGGTATCCCACCCACGGGACCCACGGAGCCATCGGGGTTAATCATGCCCGTCATCACCACATCATTCCTCATGGAGAGGTTGAGCAGCGAGGCGATGGTGGCAACCGTCATGCTCGCGCCTCCCGAGGGGCCTCCAGCGACTGGGCTGTCCACCTTGACAAGATAGTAAAAATCATAATCACGGTAGTTCAGGCCGAGCACATCGCACGCCACCATGGCAGCAAGCCTTGCAGAGCCCTGCATGTCTATCTGCGTGAAGGGGTGGGTATCCACGAACACGTGCCCACTGCCCGGAGTGGTATACACGTACAGGTCGGTGAGCACTCCTCTCTCCTCTCCAGTGGAGGTGGTGTAAACGGCTGCGAGCTTTACGTGCTTGAACTCTGAGAGGGGCAGCTCTGCGCCAGCTGGACACGGGATTGAAGAGACGAGCAAAATAACGGCAAGTGCAACGGCTGCTGCCCTGATAGCCCTGATATTCACACTCCTCATGAGAGCTTCTTTCTGACCTTCTCATAGAAACCATTTTTGGAGATGCTCACGAACGGTGCGGGCGTATCGCACCTGCTCACACGCACAATCCCGCCCATGCCAATGGACGAGGTGTGCTGTCCATCCACCACCACGAGCCCGCCCCTTTCGGATAGCAACTCCACGGACACCGTGCAATCGGCTGGCACCACCCATGGTCTGGAGGAGAGCTTGAAGGGTGCCAGTGGCACAATCACCGTGGCCTCCACCTTGGGGTCCACGATGGGCCCACCCGCACTCATCGCATAGGCAGTGGAGCCAGTGGGTGTGGCGATGATCACACCATCTGCCCTTGCCTCATCGAGCTGCACGTCGTCTATGAAAATTCGATAGTGCAGCATCTTGGCTGGCTGGGACGTAATCACGACCACCTCGTTGATGGCTGGAGGTATCGTGGCATCGGCAAGCCTTACCGAGAGCCTCGAGCGCTCCACCACCTCAAAGCCACTGAGCACCTCCTCAAGCCTCTCATACACTTCATCGCTGCGCACATCCGTAAGAAAGCCAATGGTGCCCACGTTTATCCCCAGCACGGGTATCAGCTTACCCTTGCTCATCTGCTGAAGTGCCCTGAGAAGCGTGCCATCTCCCCCGACAGAGAGCAACAGGTCGGCTTCCATGTGCTCGAGGGGTGTGCCCGTCCTGCCAAGCCTTGGGGCAATCTCTTCATCAAGCACCACCTCTATGCCCCTTCCTGTCAGATAATCGCCAAGCTCCGCCACCAGCTTTAACGCCTCTACCCTATCCCCACGGGAGGTGATGCCAACCCTGCTAACGCTCTCCACGTACCTCATGCCTCATGCACACCCCTTATTTTGTTTTCTTGCTTCATGCTAATTAACTTGCCCCTTGGTTCAACTTGCCCCCTGGTGATACATGGCAGTGCTATGGCAGTGCCCTGAGCACAACCTATTTATCTCCACTCAAATATCCCCTACCTCATGTCTTCGAAGGGAAGCGAGCAGGTGATGGAGAAGTCCCTGCCACCAAAGACCGAGTTTTCGGAGTGGTACAACGAGGTGCTGTGGCGAGCCGATATCATGGACGTGCGCTATCCAGTGAAGGGCCTGTATGTGTGGCATCCCTTTGGCTTTTCCCTTCGAAGAAACGTGCTCTCCATCCTCCGAGCGCTGCTGGATGTGGAGCACGATGAGGTGCTGTTTCCCCTGCTCATACCAGAGCACGAGTTCATGAAGGAGGCAGAGCACATCAAGGGCTTTGAGGACGAGGTGTACTGGGTTACCCACGGCGGCACCACGCCTCTGGATGTGCCCCTTGCCCTTCGGCCCACCAGTGAGACTGCCATCTACCCCATGTTCAGCCTCTGGGTGAGGTCGCATGCAGACCTGCCCCTTCGCATATATCAAATAGTGAACACGTTCCGCTACGAGACCAAGCACACCCGTCCCCTTATAAGAATGCGGGAAATCACCACCTTTAAGGAGGCACACACTGTGCACGCCACATGGCAGGATGCTGCCGAGCAGGTGGAGAGGGCGGTGGAGCTGTACCGTCAGTTCTATCATAGCCTGTGCATCCCCGTGGTGGTGTCCAAGAGACCAGACTGGGACAAGTTTCCGGGTGCGGACTACACCCTCGCGCTGGACGTGCTCATGCCAGATGGCAGGACCCTGCAGGTGGGCACTGCCCATCACCTTGGCACCAAGTTTTCTCGCACCTTCGACATATGCTACGAGGACGAGCACGGGGAGCAACAGTACGCCAACCAGACGTGCTACGGCATATCAGAGCGCTGTATTGCCGCTCTGATATCGCTGCATGGAGACGACAGGGGACTGGTGCTCCCTCCAGCGGTTGCCCCAGTACAGGTGGTAATCGTGCCCATCGTGTACAGGGGCAGAGAGGACGTGCTCGAGAAGGCACGAGAGCTTGAGGCAAGGCTGTCTGAACGCTATCGGGTGAGGCTGGACGATTCAGACACAAGACCCGGCGCAAAGTTCTATTACTGGGAGATGCGGGGCGTGCCCCTGCGGATAGAGGTGGGCCCGAGGGACGTGGACAAGGGGCAGGTGGTTGTGGTGACGAGGCTCGGGCAAAAGCAGGCGGTTCCCCTTTCCTCGGTGGAAGAGGTGATAGAGCAGGCATTCTGCGATATCGCATCCAGCCTGTTTCAGGCTGCCACAGAGCGGCTTGTGAAGGGCATGAGGGTGTGCCACACGCTGGAGGAGATTGGAGAGCAGTGCAAGAGAGGAATAGCGCTCGGCGGATGGTGTGGTGATGAGGAGTGTGGACACCTGCTCGAGGAGCGCACGGGCGCCGATGTGCTCGGTGTGCCCCGCATCGATGGTCTTGTTGAGGAAGATATGCCCGAGCGATGCGTGGTGTGCGGAAAAACGGCAGAGAGCTGGGTGATGCTGGGCAGGGCATACTGATGCACAGAACGAGAGCCCAGAAAGGGGGCGAAAGAAGGCTGAGGGAGCTACTACACAGGCTCTAACATCTAACGGAGGGTAAACTCCTCGTTTGCAGTGAGGGGACACACGTACTCTACTTAGATTCTGGGCACAGTCTCCTCCATCCACACAGATGGGCTGCCCCAGCCACAGTGGTGCCATAGAATACCACATCAGTGCCATGCGCTGATGCAGCCTCCAGCACCTCATCGAGAGTATCGTTCACCAGCGTGGTGCCCGTGATGAGCAGCACATCACACTCCCTCGCCATCTCATCCACGCACGCCATACCATCCATCACCTTTATCCCATACCTTAAAGTGCCCACCACAGCGGGGTTTAGGTCTGACACCATCACCCTCTCACACCCAAGACACGCCACACAATGCTCCACGATGGCTGGCTGAAAGCCCACTATCCCGAGTCTTCCTTCCCCCATCTCCTCGTTGAGCCTCGTGGCTATAAGTTTGCCACACCTCTCGGGGCCATCGTCTTTGCAGTGTACAGTTCCTCTGACCAGCCCCATGCTCCTCAGCACTGCATTCATCGTGGCGATGAACACAGCCCTCTCAAAGCAGCCCGTAAGGGGCAGTGCCTTGACGTCCGCAAGCGTCCCCTCGAAGGGCTGGGGCGCGGTGGTAAATGCCTGCCCACGAGAGCCTCGGAACTCTGCTTGCATGAGCACTTCCCTTCCAGCAAGCAGGGGAAAATCTCTCCTCTGTGGGCTGCCTATCGCCTCTTCTGGGCTGAGGGCTCTGGTGCTCACCCTTACCCCCTCATCGAGCATCTCTTCCTCCACGCAGCTCCAGAACCTCTCGGCAATTTCAGAGAGCACGTCCATCATCATCTCCCCTCTATAAACTCAATTAAGTTTACTTGGGGGATGATGTAAAACTATTTATACCTACCCCAGTACACCCATCCATGATGTCCCCACTACCTCCATCTGTGAAATGGCTTCTGCCCATCGTGTGCCTCGGCGTTCTGGCTGGCATCATTGCCATCGGGCTCAGCCCCTACGCTTCTCAAGAGCACACCCTCACGGTGTTTGCCGCAGCTGCACTCACAGACCCCCTCAAAGAATGTGCGTCTGTGTTTGAGCAGGAGCACCCCGGTGTGAAGGTGGAGCTGAACTTCGCCTCGGCGAGCATGCTGTGCGCCCAGATAGAGGGAGGGGCGAGGGCGAGCGTGTATGCCGCGCCATATCCCAAGTATGCCGAAAAGCTCATAAGCGAGGGGTTTGCCCGCTCGTATCGTCCCTTTGCCTATGACAGCATGGTGGTGGCAGTTCGCGCCAATGGCAGTGTGCACTCGCTCTCAGACCTCACAAAAGAGGGTGTCAGAGTGGTGATAGGCCAGAAGAGCACACCCATCGGCATCTATGCGAGAGAGGTAATCTCACGCCTCAATGCATCAGGGCTATACGGCACGCACTTCGAGGAAAAGGTGCTGAGCAACGTGGTGTCCGAGGAGGACAACACGAAGTACGTGTACTCCAAGGTGGTGCTCGGTGAGGCCGATGCGGGCTTCGTGCTTCGCACCGATATCACCAATCCCACCACGAGCTACATAGACATTCCAGAGGGGTGCAATGTGGACGTGTGCTGTGTGATTGCAGTGCTCGACGAGCAAGACCCCTATGCCACCAAGTTCGAACAGTTCGTGCTCTCACCAGAGGGACAGCGCATATTTCAGAGATACGGGTTTGAGGGGGTGGAGGGATGAGAGCTATAGCGTTCATCAACCTTTTTTCCTCTCTACCCGCCAAATCCCTGAGCTGTGAAGGTGCATAACACCTTCACGCAGCTTTACGTTCCCTCCCTCCAGTCCGAAAGATACTTTTTCTGCACCTCGCTCAGCTCGTCAATGCTCACGCTCAGCGATGCGAGCTTTAGCCGTGCCACGTGCTCATCGATGTGCTGGGGCACATCATACACGCCCGACTCGAGATTGGTATGGGCAAGGTGGTGCACGCACAGCGCCTGGTTGGCAAAGCTCATGTCCATCACCTCGATGGGGTGCCCATCTGCGGCCGCGAGGTTCACGAGCCTGCCCTCGGCGAGCACGTATATCCGCCTTCCATCCAGCACATACTCCTTCACGTTCTTCCTCACCTCTCTCGTGCTCTCTGCCGCTCTTTCGAGCCCGGCCACGTCTATCTCCACGTTGAAGTGGCCAGCATTGGCGAGCAGTGCCCCGTCCTTCATGAGCCGCATGTGCTCAAGCGTTATCACATCCCTGTCCCCTGTGGCGGTGATGAAGATGTCTCCAATGCGGGCAGCCTCGTTCATGGGCATCACCTCATAGCCATCCATATGGGCTTCCAGGGCTCTTACGGGGTCTACCTCGCACACGATTACATGGGCACCGAGCCCATCTGCCCGCATGGCAACCCCCCTGCCACACCAGCCATATCCTGCCACCACCACGCGCTTTCCTGCGATTAGCAGGTTGGTGGTGCGTATGATGCCGTCCCATGCCGACTGCCCTGTTCCATATCGGTTGTCGAAGAGAAACTTGGTGCGGGCGTTGTTCACAGCGATGACTGGGATGTGAAGCTCCCCTTGGGCATGCATTGCCTTGAGGCGTATCACGCCCGTGGTGGTCTCCTCACACCCACCCCTCACATGGGACAGCAGCTCCCGTCTTTCTGTGTGCAGCATGAACAGGAGGTCCCCTCCATCATCAATCACGATATCTGGTCTGGCATCGAGCACCCTGTGTATCGCCTCATAGTACTCTTCCGGGGTGCATCCTCTCTTGGCATAGCACTCCACGCCCCCCTCTCGAAGGGCGGATGCCACCTCGTCCTGTGTGCTCAAGGGATTGCATCCCGTGATGACGACCCTCGCACCAGCCCTCATCAGCGTCTCCACCAGCACCGCAGTCTTCGCCTCCACGTGCAGCGCCATTCCCACCGTTATTCCATCAAGGGTCCCTTCCATCTCCTCTGCGACGTGTGCCATCACGGGCATGTGTGCCCTTGCCCACTCGATTTTCATTCTTCCAAGCTCGCTCATGCCCTCCCATCGGGCACCACCCTACATATCCCTTGCCACTGTTGATTACTCCGTAATCAACAGCTGCTTACTTCGAGCAGCTATACCCAAAAGGATAAGTGCTCCAGACGTGCTGTTGTGCATGATGAAGTGCGAGACATGTGGTGGCACTGGGTATATGGGCACAGAGCAGAGGGAGTGCCCAGAGTGCAAGGGAAGGGGGAAGATGACACTGTCATTGGGAGAGGCCTCGGAGTCTGACCTCATGGAGCTACTGGCAGGGGGCAAGTGCGAGCGATGTGGGGGTACTGGGCGGGTGGAGGTGAGGGTGCCCTGTCCAGCATGCGCAGGGAGTGGTGAGCTTGGAAAGTGCAAGCTCTGTGGACGGACTGTGCCAGCTGGAAGGGAGACGTGTGAGCAGTGTGCCACTCACCCCACCGTGCTTCGCATGGACTCGGCATGCGATGTGTCTGACCTCAAAGAGGGTATGCTGCTGCTCGGCGTGATAAGCGGGCACTTTCCCTCTGGCAAGTTTGTCTCCCTGAACAACAGGGTGAGGGGCATAGTGCGCACCAAAGCCAGATATGAGCTCAACGAGCAGGTGGTGGTGAGGGTGAGGAGCATAAGGGGCAACGACGTGGAGCTCGAGCCAGTGAATATGGAGCGCTACACCCTGCTGGAGCTGGAAAAGGATATCGATACCACTCCAATAGAGCACATCACCGAGGGGATGGTGCGCATCGAGGGAGAGGTGGTGAGCGTGAGACAGACGGCTGGCCCCACACTGTTCACCGTGAGGGACGACACAGGGACAATCAAGTGTGCTGCGTTTGATGGGGCTGGCGTGAGGGCATATCCCTCGATATCCGCGGGCAGCCTCGTGAGGGTGGTGGGAGAGGCAGAAAGGCGGGGAGACGTGCTTCAGATAGAGGTGCTCTCCATGCGGGCACTCATTGGTGGGGAGGCAGATGCCCTCAAGAAAAGGCTGAGCGAGGCATTGAGGAAGCTCTCCACACCCAGAAGGGTAGAGCTGCTCGTGGAGAGCGAGCCCATGAAGAAACTCTATGATGATATGCAGAGGGTGGCGAGAAAGCTGCTCGAGTGTGTGTACACCTCCACACCCATCATAATACGCCATCATGCAGATGCAGATGGCATCACGGCTGCGGTGTGCCTCGAGCAGGCACTGCTTCCCCTCATCAGAAGGGTGGGTGGTGATGAGGATGCCCACTACCTGCTCAGGCGCTCTCCATCGAGGGCACCGTTCTACGAGATGATGGACGTGGTCAAGGACCTCGATGGAGCGCTCTTGGCAAGGGAGCGGTTTGGGCAGAACCTCCCCCTCGTCATCCTCGTGGACAACGGCTCTGGACAGGAGGATGTGGATGCGCTAAAGCTGCTCTCGATATATGGCATACCGACCATCGTGGTGGACCACCACCACCCCTCCCCCTTGATAGATGAGCTCGTGGACATACACATCAACCCCGCCCTTGCGGGAGGGGACTACTCCATCACGACGGGCATGCTGTGCCTCGAGATTGCGAGGATGATACACGAGGGGGCTGACAGGATGGTGCACCTTGCGGCAGTGTCTGCCCTTGGGGATAGGGCATCTGGACAAGAGGCGCAGCACTACATCGAGCTTGCGACCGCCCGCTACCCTCTCGAGCATCTGAGCGATATGGCACTCTCCTTGGACTATCTCTCCTACTGGCTGAGGTTCTCTGAGGGCACACAGCTCGTGTGTGATGTGCTCGACCTTTCGGCACGCCCCCAGCGCCACGCAAGGCTGGTAGAGCTGCTGAGCACACAGGCCAAGCGTGCCATAGAGGAGCAGCTTGCTGTATGCCTTCCCCATGTGAAGACCACGCACCTTCCAAACGGCATCCTGCTCGCCGTGCTCGATGTGGAACACCATGCCCACACGTTCACCTTCCCACCACCTGGCAAGACCGTGGGAGAGGTGCACGACCACATCTGTCGCACCCACGGGGATGAGCCGGTGGTCACGATTGGCTATGGGCCAGACTTTGCGGTGATAAGGTCGAGGGGGGTGGAGATGAACTTTCCCGAGATAGTCTCCGAGCTTGCGCAGAGGCTCGAGGGGGCTGGCATCAGTGGTGGGGGACATCTCGTGGTTGGAAGCATAAAGTTCGTGCAGGGAATGAGAAAACAGGTGCTTGAGGCACTGGCCGAGAGGCTGGGAAGAATCCAGATGGAGGGATAGCAATGTTAGAGGGTCTTGAGAGTGTTGAGAGGATAGAGGACAACCTTTGGAAGCTTCCAAGGGACGAAGGCTATGGTATGAAGACGCACGGGCTGCTGCTCATGAGCGAGCGGTTGCTGGAGGCACTCGAGCCCGACACAGTGGAGCAGCTCAAGAACGTTGCCACCCTTCCGGGGATATTCGGCCCAGCGATGGTGATGCCAGACGCCCATCTCGGATATGGGTTTCCCATTGGAGGTGTGGCAGCATTTGACCTCGATGAGGGGGTGATTAGTCCCGGAGGAGTGGGCTTTGACATCAACTGTGGTGTGAGAGTGATGAGGACATCGCTGAAGATTGAGGACGTGCGCCCCCGCCTTAGAGAACTCACGGAGCTGCTGTTCAGGTACGTGCCCTCTGGGCTTGGCTCTAAAAGTAAGCTGAGGCTGACAGATGCCCAGCTCACAGACGCCCTGCTTGGAGGTGCGAGGTGGGCAGTGGAGCAGGGCTTTGGAATCGAGGAGGATGTGGAGTTCTGCGAGGAGGGGGGAAGGCTCGATGGGGCTTCGGTGGAACACGTCAGCAAGGAGGCATACAAGCGAGGAAAGCCCCAGCTCGGAACACTCGGAAGCGGCAACCACTTTCTCGAGGTACAGGTGGTGGACGAGGTGTACGACCCATGCCTTGGCCTCGAGAAGGGAGACATCACAGTGATGGTGCACTGTGGCTCGAGGGGATGCGGACATCAGATATGCACAGACCACCTGAAGGTGCTGGGCAGCGCATACAAGAAGTATGGCATATCCCTCAAGGACAGGCAGCTGGCGTGCGCTCCCATACACTCACGAGAGGGGGAGAACTACCTTGGGGCGATGGCTGCTGCTGCCAACTACGCATGGGCAAACCGCCAGATAATAATGCACTGGGTGAGGGAGGCATTCTGTGAGCTGTTCGGAGGGGATGTGGACGAGCTTGGGATGAGGCTGATATACGATGTGGCCCACAACATCGCCAAGATGGAGCGGCACACCTATGATGGGGAGACGAGAGAGGTGTGCGTGCACCGAAAGGGGGCGACGAGAGCGCTTCCCGCTGGGCACGAGGCGGTACCCAAGGTGTATGCCGATATAGGTCAGCCAGTGCTCATTCCCGGAAGCATGGGTACACCCTCATTCATCCTCGTGGGAGGACCAAGGGCGATGGAACTGTCCTTTGGCTCGGCATGCCATGGCGCTGGAAGGGTGATGAGCAGAAGCAGGGCAAAGAAGACGTACTCTTCCTCCTCGGTATCAAAGGGCCTCTCTGAGAAGGGTATCGTGCTCAGGGCTGCCAGCTCTGATGTGATAAGCGAGGAGGCTCCACAGGTGTACAAGGACTCGGAGGCAGTGGTGAACGTGGTGCACTCGCTGGGGGTCGCAAAGAAGGTGGCAAGGCTCATGCCCCTCGGCGTGGTCAAGGGTTAGGCACCACCATCGTGCCAATGCCTCCAGCCGTCAGAAGCTCGAGCAGCAGGGCATGCTCCCTCGAACCATCGATGATGTGGGCAGCCTCCACCCCAGAACTCACGGCCACCTTGGCTGCGAGCACCTTGGGCATCATCCCCTCCCTGATGATGCCCTGCTCCACGAGCCCGTCCAGCTCCGAGAGTGAGAGCCTCGAGAGCCTCGTGGAGGGGTCATTGATGTCCCTGAGGATGCCTGGGACGTCCGTGAGCAGGATGAGTTTCTTGGCACGCAGTGCAGCTGCCATATCTCCAGCAACGGTGTCCGCATTCAGGTTCAGGGCATTGCCCTGAGAGTCCATGGCTATGGGGGCAATTACGGGCACATAGCCATGCTGAATCATGATGCTCACCAGTTCTGGATTGATGATCTCAGTCTCGCCCACCCATCCGAGGTCCACCTCGTGCTCTCTTCCCTCATACACCACACGCTGAGGAGCCTTCTTTCTCGCCCTTATCAGTCCTCCGTCCTTGCCGTTGAGGCCCACCGCCTTTGCCCCATGTCTGACGAGAAGGGATGTGATCTTGGTGTTGATGTTGCCCACGAGCACCATCCTCACAATCTCGAGAGTTTCATCGTCCGTGATGCGAAGTCCAGCCACAAACGATGGGTCCTTGCCCATCCTCCTCATCTTCTCCGTGATCTCTGGTCCTCCTCCATGCACAATGACGGGGTGGATGCCGATGTACCTCAAAAGCACGATGTCCTTCACCACGTTCTCGAGGATGCCGTGCCTGACCATCGCGTGTCCGCCCAGCTTTATCACCATCACTGAATCATAGTGCTCCCTGATGTATGGAAGTGCCTCCATGAGCACGTCCTCGTGGCTGACCATGTTCTCCCTCGGAGCAATCCTCTCTACTTAAGCCTTCGCCTGAAAAGCACCCACAACAGCACCAAAACGCTCAATGCAGCCCCATACCACCATCCAGCCAGCTGAGGAGCCGTGGGCTGGGGGGGCGGGGGAGTCGCACCGATGGATGAGGGGGAAGAGGAGGACGGCAGAGGTGTGGTGAGAGGCAGGAAGGGGTCAGTGTACTGGGTTACCTTGAACAGCACCATATCCTGATACGTGCCAGTGTATATGTCCGTCACTTCGATGAGCATCACCCTTGTCGCAGTGGTGTTCTGCTCATAATCCGATATGTTCGTCTGCGTACCATACACGCTCAGGAGCACGCCACCATTCCTGTAGATGCCAAGCATGGAGCCCAAGGGCACCACCCTGCTTGCCACTGTGGTGTTGTTCAGTCTGATATCCACCCACACGAGGCTCCCCTCTATGTCCACTCCCCTCACTGCTATTGTGTAGCCCTGATGAAGGTGCCAGCTCTCTCCGCTCACGAGGGCGATGCCCTCCTCGTACAGCACAGGTTGGGAGAGCACCAGCAGGAGCGTCAGCAGGGCGAGCTTCATATGTCCCCATTCGTCTTTGTGGGATTTAACCATGCTGGATGCGGTGGTGTGTGCCCTGCCGCCCTATTCTACCATACAGCTGTCGTCCACTTGGCTTTTTACAAAAGCCAGCAAAACAGCGCATTAAGGGGGATGGCACAGCCATCCCCTCATAATCCACTCACGTCGGCTTTTTTCAAAAGCCGGCAAAATAGCGCATTAAGGGGTGTGGCTTAGCCACACCCCATTAATCCACTCACGTGCCAGCTTAGTTAAGCTGCTATGAGGAGTACGTGCTCTATGGTGAGGAGGTGGTGCATGGTGAGGAGGTGGTGCCACTTCCCAGTGCAAGTGAGAGCACGTAGGCATGGAGACGCACGTCCTCCGTGAGTTCTGGATGAAATGCCACGGCCACTGTATTGTCCTGCTGCACACCCACGATGCGGCCGTCGAGCGTTGCAATTACCTCGACGGCTTCACCCACTCTCTCGACGGCTGGAGCGCGTATGAACACCGCCGGAAACGTGCCGATGCCCTTCACCTCCACCGGTGCCTCGAAGGACTCACGCTGTCTTCCAAAGGCATTTCTTCTCACGGCGATGTCGAGCACGCCAGCCAGTCGCTGTCCAGTGCGCTCCACAAGCTCATCGCCCTCGGAAGCGAGCACTATGAGTCCAGCACACGTCGCCAAGATTGGCATTCCTCTGTGTGCCGCATCCACCAGCTCCTCGAGGATGCCTTCCTGTGAGAGCAGTCTGCACAGCGTGGTGCTCTCGCCTCCGGGAAGCACGAGCACATCGCACGAGGGCACGGTGCCCCTCCTTCTTATGGGCACCACCTCTATCTCGATGCCCATGTGGGCTGCTGCCCGTTTCAGGCTGTGCACGTGCTCAGACACATCGCCCTGAAGGGCTATCACTCCTGTCCTCAGCATTCACCAGCCCCTCGTCTGAAGAGCCTCCTGCTCAGAGAGCGTTCTTGCAGATATACCCCTCATGGGCTCTCCCAAGCCCTTCGAGACCTCTGCCAGCGTCTGGGGGTCATCGTAGTGGTGCACCGCCTCCACGATGGCAGCAGCCATCCTCTCAGGATGCTCTGACTTGAATATGCCAGAACCCACGAACACCCCATCTGCACCGAGCCGCATCAACAGAGCAGCGTCTGCGGGCGTTGCCACACCACCTGCGGCAAAGTTCACCACTGGAAGGCGCTGGAGCCTTGCGGTCTCCTCCACGAGCGAAAGAGGTGCCTCGAGCCTTCTGGCAGCGAGCCTCAGCTCCTCTTGTGTGAGGGCTGCAAGCCCCCTAATCTCACCCTGAATGAGGCGCATGTGGCGTACTGCTTCCACCACATCACCCGTTCCAGCCTCGCCCTTGGTGCGTATCATGGCAGCCCCCTCGTCGATGCGCCGCAGGGCCTCTCCAAGGTCCCTCGCACCGCACACAAACGGCACCGTGAACTGCTTCTTATCGATGTGGTGCTGCACGTCTGCGGGCGTGAGCACCTCAGACTCATCTATCATGTCCACGCCCAGCGCCTCAAGAATCTCTGCCTCCACGAAGTGGCCTATCCTCACCTTCGCCATCACAGGTATGCTCACCGCATCCATGATCTCAAGTATCTTCTGAGGGTCTGCCATCCTCGCAACGCCGCCAGCAGCCCTGATGTCTGCGGGGACTGCATGCAGAGCCATCACGGCCACGGCGCCCGCAGCCTCGGCTATCTCGGCCTGCTCTGCACTGGTCACATCCATGATGACGCCTCCCTTTTGCATGCTGGCAAAGCCCCTCTTGATCAGCTCGGTACCATACCTCAGTTCTTCAAGTTTCATCTCCCCACCTCGGCATTAAGCTAATACCCCCCACCCCTAATTAACTTAAGCTTTGCTCTCAAACAGCTCATCCACCGCCCTTGCAAACTGGAATGCCACTTCCCGTGCATCCAACGTCCTCACCACCCGCTCGTGCATGAGCACCTTTCCCTGCACAATTGTACTCACCACATCGCACGGGCTTGCCGAGTACACGATGTTGGACACCACGTTGTGCAGGGGAAGCAGCCTCTCTGATGTGAGGTCGAGCATCACGAGGTCGGCATCATAGCCCTCTCTGAGGAGCCCTCCATTCAGTCCCAGCGCCCTGTAGCCCGAGAGGGTGGCCATCTGGAGCACCGTGGGAGCGGACATCACGGTAGGGCTGAGCCTGAACACCTTGTGGAGCAGCGCTGCAGCCTTCATCTCACCGAGCATGTCGAGGTTGTTGTTCGATGCACAGCCATCCGTGCCCAGTGAGATGTTTATTCCCGCATCGAGCATCTCTGGCACCTTCGCCACTCCAGAGGCGAGCTTCATGTTGCTCACGGGGTTGTGGGACACCTTCACATTGTGATGATGCAAAAGACGAATGTCCTCATCAGAGAGCCATACACAGTGGGCTGCAAGCACATCCCCGCCCAAAAATCCCATCTCGCTCAGCACGGACACGATGCTCCTGCCATGCCGCTCCTCGAGCTCCTCCTTCTCCTTCTGCGTTTCGAGCAGGTGCATGTGGATGCCCACACCGTCCTCATCTGCCACCTCCCTCACCCTATGCAAGAACTCCAGAGAGCACGTGTAGGGGGCATGGGGCGCATACATCGTCCTGACCCTGCCATCGGCGTGCCCCTCGTACTCCCTTACAAGCCTTCTCGCCTCTGAAAGTTCTTTTTTGCCCCTGCGCTCATCCCCAAGCTCTATCATACCATGTCCGATGAAGCCTCTGAGCCCGCTCTCCTCTATCACACGGGCAACCTCATCCATGAAGAAGTACATGTCGCAAAATGTCCCAACACCACTGCGTATTAGCTCCAGAGCCCCCATCAGGGCGCCAGCCCTCACGTGGGATGCCCTCAGCTTCGCCTCTATGGGCCATATGTGCTCTCCCAGCCATACATCGAGGGAGAGGTCGTCGGCATAGCCCCTAAACAGCGTCATGGCAAGGTGGGTGTGGGTGTTCACGAAGGCTGGCATCACGAGCCTTCCCGAGCCGTCTATCACCTCGTCGGCCGAGATGCCCCTTGCCTCGCCCACCCTCACGAGCTTGCCCTCGTCTATCACCACGTCCGCCCTCTTGGGAGGAGAGCCATCGCCCACCAGCACGAGCCCACCCTTGATGAGAAGCTCAGCGTTCATAAAATGGGCGTTGGCACCAGAGTAAAAAAAGGTTGGGATTCTCTGAATCTTCCCAAGCTCGTCAGTTTGGTGAACGCTCTTCACACCACAAACTCCGCTGAGATATACCGCCATCGTTTCCCATATCTGAGACCACAACACCAAGTATAGTTCCAAGACCGGAGTATATGACCCCCGCTCACGCCCCCGCTCACGCAGGGAGCTTCCACCCCTCTATGGGGAGGTTGGGGGATGTGCATAAGACACCCCCTTCGGGATTCGCAGGGGGTTCTGCAAGCAACGAGAAGATAAAGAGTCAAGTCAATAGCTCTGCTCTTAAAACCGCTATATAGTGGTAAGGTAGAGACTCATCGAGTTTTATAAGCTCGAAGCCTGAAAACATCCTCTTCAGCTCTTCGACGCCCATTCTTTCCTCAAGGGGCGGACCACGAGGTGTTTCAATCTTCTTCCATTCAGCCACCACAATGTAAGAAGCTCTCCTCGCCCACTCGATGTAACCTGATGCATCGTCCATCTCATGAAGAACGTTGGAAAATAGCACGAGATCGATCTCGAAATCAACCTCTGGTGGCTTATCCGATACAATTATTTCAACGTTTTTCACACCCATTTTTGCTAACCTTTCCCTCAGCTTTGCTGTCATTTCGTGACTTATTTCAACCGCACAAACCTTTTTGAATGTCTTCGAAAGTGGAAGTGTGAGATAGCCAGTTCCCGCACCAATGTCGAAAGCCACATCTTTCTTCAGTTCATCTATGCTTTCGATGACTTCAACGACCTTTTCTGCCGGAAAGAACTTCTTTCTGTGCTCCGATTCAAGTTCATGGGCATTAGCCGGATCAAATATGTGTGGCATACTAAAACCTCCTAACAACTTTCCCTATCCTCAAATCCACTGTAATTCTCTGTCATTTCCCAAATATTTTTCCAGTAACTCCACCCGTGACTTTACATCTCCGAAAGATTACTGGAGGTCAGAATCGCCCTGGAGAGAAGACACGTACCCCCCCAGAACCCCAGCAACCCTGCCCCCTAAGTCCAGGTGTGTTGCGCGATTGGGAAAATGTTTTCATAAAGTGATCCTCGATGCTCACTCCGTGGGGCTTGAAATCAGGGGCATCGTGCTGGTCACTGGGGACAGAAATGATATTGCCAGTAATGAGCAGACCATCTGCAATAACACCTCAATAGCGGAAGTCAAATGGCTTGGGGATGTGAGAGTGTGAGCGACAAAAGTCCCAACAGGAGTGACGTGATAACCGCATCTGAGATTGGTGATTACATCTATTGTTCGGTCTCGTGGTACCTTCAGAGGTGTGGACACGCCCCGGAATCCCCGAGGCTGGAGGAGGGAACGAGGAAGCATGCTGAGGTTGGGGAGAAGCTGACCATTGTTCAGAAAGAGAAGAGAGCATCAAAGCGGCTCAGAGACGCTGCATATATCGTGCTGCTCATCGCACCTCTGCTGCTGGTGCTGGGCTCTATGCTGGGGTTCGTGGTGATTCTGATGCTCGCCCTCACCCTTCTTCTGGTTTCCCGAATAAGGTCTGGAAGGGCTAAGAGGCTTAAGAGCAAGTATGGCATCCCCAGTGAGAGGGTGGTGTACTCCGACCTCAAGGGCAGCGCAAGAACCCTGTTCTCCAGAAGGTATGGGATAGCGGGTAAGCCTGACTACATCGTGAGGGAGAACCCCAGCGGAGCGTACATACCTGTAGAGGTCAAGAGCACAAATGCGCGCAGCCCCTATCGAGGGCACGTGCTCCAGCTCGCAGCCTACTGCCTGCTGATCGAGGAGAAAAGCGGCACCCGTGTGCCCTACGGCATCCTCGTGTACGCCGACGGAAGGCAGCACAGGATACCGTTTGACGATGCCCTAAGAAGCGAGCTGCTCACCACTATCGGGGAGATGAGGCTGTATCTGAAGGAGAAGAGAGTGGACAGAAACCACACATCACCGAGGAAGTGCGCTGCGTGCTCGTTCAGCGATGTGTGTACACAGGTCGTGCTAAATGATAACAAATGAGACCTATTGGGGAAGCACCACACAAGACATTTAAATACTGCTTTCTCTTTGGGATGCAGTAAGTCATATAAAGGGCGGAGTGTATGTCCCGGTGTACCTTGCAGACTCCATAAGGCTGCCAGAGATGATGGAGAGCATTAGTTGTTTACTCAGTAGACGGAGAGTATTTCCAGATACCGGCCATATTGAGCGAGAAGGGAAGGCTGGATGAGGCAGTGGAGGCAATAAAGGAGAGTGATTTATCCCACCTCTGGCACATACATCGCCTCGTGTGTGGTGGACAAGGAAAGAGTGCTTAATGTCGTCAGAGTGAACGGCTTCGGGATTGGTGTGAGCGGGCTCGTGATAGACCATAAATGCTACTATTATGAAACGGACACTGAAAATGAAGCATACTATCTCTCATGCCTGCTAAACTCGCCTCTAATCGATGAAGATTTGAAGGATATGCAAGCCCGTGGGCTTTTCGGTCCAAGACATATTCACAAGAAAGTGCTGGAGTTTCCATTCCCCAAGTTCAGCCCAAGGAACGAGATTCACGGGCTGGAGGATGAGCTTCAGAGAATAAGCGAACTCACAGCTGAGGTACTACCAGAGCTTGAGGGTCAGAGAGGTTAGGTCTCTATAAGGTGTCTTAATCATGCGGCACCAATTAAATAGTGAGGTAATCTTCATTGATGAATCTGGAGACCCAGCTTTATCTGAAAAATCAATTGAACGCATGCCTTATTATGCGATGGGGTTTGTGTATTGCAATGGGGTTTGTGTATTGCAAAAATCCCTCACAGCTTTTAACGGCGTCAGCCGTCAGGAGCTGTGAAGGAGCATATCCACAGCAGGGCTGTAAAGGCTGTAAAAAACATTCATCCTTGCCATCAGATAGAGTGAAATCCCATTGGCACAATACTCGCCTCCAATGAAGGCCATCCTGACCTACGAGAGAGGGACCATAAAGATAGCTGGAGATGCACACATCCCACTAGCCAAGTTTGACTCACGCTCTGGGTGCTACAGGGCGCTTGCCTACACCTACAGGGACATAACCGAGTATCTCGAAAGGGCGGGAGTGGAGGTTGAGGACAGGGTGCTAAACCCCATCCCTTGCCCCTACTTGGACGCCGACATAGAGCTAAGACCCTACCAGCAGCAGGCCGTCGAGGCGTGGATGCTAAGCAGGAGGGGGTGTGTTGTTCTGCCCACGGGCTCGGGCAAGACCCATGTTGCCCTTCACATCATCCAGCGCCTCTCCCTGCCCACCCTTGTGGTGGTGCCCACCCTTGATCTGGTGGATCAGTGGGCTGATAGGCTCTCAGTGTTTGGGGTGGAGTGGGTAGGAGAGCTTTCAGGGCGCAGGAAGGACATTCGCCCAATCACAGTCACCACCTACGACTCTGCATACGCCAATGCCGAGCGCCTTGGCAACAGGTTCCAGCTCCTGGTGTTTGATGAGGTGCACCACCTTCCCTCAGAGGCATACTCTCACATAGCCGAGATGAGCGCTGCCCCCCATCGCCTTGGCCTTACCGCCACCTATGAGCGGGAGGACGAAAGGCACGAGCTGCTGCCCAGGCTCGTAGGGGGGAAGGTGTTTGAGCTCATGCCCCAGGAGCTTGCTGGTGAGCACCTTGCCAGCTACGTGGTGGAGCGGGTGTACCTGCCCCTCACACCAGAGGAGCAGGCGGAGTATGACGCCAAGGCAAAGGTGTTCAAATCATATATCAGAAAGAGGGGGCTGACCCTCAGGAGTATGGAAGACTTTCGGAGAGTGGTGATGGCAACGGGCTACGACGCCTTAGCATATGAGGCCCTTAAGGCATGGAACGAGGCAAGGAGGATCGCCTTTAGCTCCCACAACAAGCTCGTGAAGCTCAGGGAGCTCCTTGAGATGCACAGGAGAGACAAGATAATAATCTTCACCCGCCACAACGAGCTGGTGTACCGCATCTCCAGAGAGTTCCTCGTCCCAGCCATCACTTATAAAACACCAAAGGAGGAGCGACACCTAATCCTGAATGGCTTCAGAGAAGGCACATACAGGGCAGTGGTGAGCAGCCAGGTGCTGGACGAGGGCATAGACGTGCCAGACGCCAGCGTGGGCATCATCATGAGCGGCAGCGGTAGTGGCAGGGAGTTCATCCAGCGGCTGGGCAGGATTCTGAGGAAGAAAGAGGGGAAGGAGGCAGTGTTGTACGAGCTGGTATCCAAAGATACGGGGGAGGTGGGCATCTCCAGGAGAAGACATGCTTCCAAGGGAGCTTCTTGATGTCAGAAGGTACAGGGGCAGGATACACCCGAGGTTTGCAGGCGAGAAGGAGGTGCCCCTTGCCGAGGCTGTTCTGGAGACCTTCAGAGAGCATATCGGGGAGAGGTACGGCTCCCTCCAGCAGGTCCTGAGGCAGATGGAGGATGCCAAGACCTACCGAAAGGTAAGGGGCTTTGCCAAGGTTGTTGAGCGCCATTGTGTGCTTGAGTGTCCATCTCCCCTTGACCCTGTGAGCGTCAGGTCTTACCTCTTCAAGGATGGATATGTAACCACCAATGAGGAGCGTAGGAGAGCCATAGAGAGAGCAGCAGAGCACTTTGCAGTCACTCCCATAGAGATTGAGCAGGCCATGTTCGCTGACAGGGAGGATAACCTCGTTCTAACAGGTGTTCCTCAGATGGCACCAGAGGAGCTTGTGCGAAGGTATAACCTCTCCCTCCTCCAGACCTCTGTCTTCAATGCGCTGAGGCTCATCATCAGAACCTCCACCAACCACAAGGAGATATTCAGGAGGATGAAGTGGCTGGGGCTCATGTACGAGCTCTACGAGGATGATGGGCTGAAGGTTGAGATAACTGGCCCCGCCTCTGTGCTGAAGATGAGCAAGAAGTATGGTACCTCGATGGCAAAGCTCATCCCTGCAGTGGTGAAGGCAAGAAAGTGGTGGCTAAAGGCAGAAATACTGGATGATCGCTCAAACCGCATCCTAACGCTGGAGATGGACGATGGACAAAGGGGGCTGTTTCCAGAGCAGGATGAGGAGGTGAAGTACGACTCGTCCCTTGAGAGGGAGTTTGCGTGGAAGATGAGGAGCCTATTGGGTGTTGAGGTGGTGAGGGAGCCCTCTGTGCTCAGGGCGGGAAGGTATGCCTTCATCCCAGACTTCCTGCTGAAGAAGGGTGGGAAGGAGGTCTATGTGGAGATTGTGGGGTTCTGGACTCCAGAGTACCTCAAGAGAAAGGTGGAGAAGCTGCAAAAGGCCGATGCGCCCATGCTGGTGGTGGCAAGAGATGACCTTGGGGAGTGTGGAGTGGACGGGGTTATCACCTTCTCCACATCCATACCCTACAATGAGGTCATTGGGCGTGTTAAGCACCACCTCTCAAGAGAGGTCAGGTTCGAGGGAGAGGTGATAGACCTGTTAGCCCTCTCTGAGGAGTATATCGTGCCTTTTGAGAGGCTTAAGGCGTCTCTGCCTGAAGGGTACGTGATTGCAGGTAAATACGCATTGAAGCAGCAATCTATTGATAACCTGTGCCGTGAGCTTGAGCAGGTAAATCCAGAGAGACTCTCTGATGCCCTCCCAGTTCTTGAAAGGCATGGTGTGAGCCACGATATCCTTCCGAGCTTAGGCTATGAGGTGAGATGGGTCGGGCTATTTGAGGGGGATGCAATAATCAGAAAGAAGGATGAGAGGAGAGGGAGGTGGTATAGGGAGAGGCGCAATTAGTTGTGGGGCATACAGAACACAGGAAGAGGTCAGGAAGGGGTGGTGTGGTGACCTTCTCCCCTAATTCATCTCCGCCCTAACAGATAGAGCCTTCTTAGCGTTGCTTAACTTCGTAAGCAACTGTTGATTACTCTGTAATCAACACGACAAAAGGTAAAAGCTGATTTGGAGCGGGAGTTTCCATGAGTAAAAAGGTAGCTTGTGATTGAGCAGATGCAACGCTTTTCCGTTGCTTGCAAGACTCCTTCCGAAGGGGATATACAAAGGGAGGCGGGCAGGCAAAAAGTTTGAATGCCTTGACGAACACCTCATATAGTTCGTAACAGCCGTAAGGCTGGACTCCCCAAAAGGGGAGGCGTTAAGTAGCCCGTGAGTCCTTCCTCGTGGGCTCGTGGGAAGATAAGGTAGTGGCTGCGTGAACCAGCCAGTGGAGATAAGGTGGGTGTGGTGTAGACCCACAATGGTGTTGAGTAGACCCACAATGGTGTTGAGTAGACCCACAACCTCCCGAAGCTCCTTGCGTGAGCAAGGAGTAGTTCACCTCCTTACGGGCTGGAAGCCTCGCCTTTTAAGGCGAGGAGGAGGTCAGGATAGCCCGATGAGCCCTCGAAACAGCAGAGTTATGTAGCCAACCTTGGGAATCCTCATCATCGCCTTTCCCACCACCCACTCACTCCTTACTGGTGTGAGGTAGGAGATGCTACCCTGCTGGTCATAGTAGGGGTTGGTGAGGGAGTTGTCACCCTTTGTGATGTATCCAGCATGAGGGGCTGGGGGTCCACCATCCCACATGGGCTCCCCTTTTTCCACGTAGTACATCGCCCTGTGAATGATTGGAGTGCCGTCCATCCCATACTTGTGATACAGTATCACATCGCCAAAATCACCAAACGACCTATACCCTGTGCTCCTGCCCTCCTTCCATGTGGTTATATTGCCCATCTTGGGGGACTGAATGATCACCACGTCCCCCCTGTACAGGTGGGGCTCCATGCTGCCAGACTCCACCACCACGAGGGGCTGCCACACACCGAGCGCAAGCTTTGAGGCTGAAGTAAAAAGCAAAAGCAGAACGATGACCCAAAGCACATCTTTGAGTATCCCTCTCAGCCATCCAACCTCTGGCTTGCCACCATCCATCCAACCACTCTCTGAAGGCTCTAACTTTTTATGGGAGGGCGGCACTTATACTTTACGGGTGCCCATGGCAGAAGGTAGGCAGCTGGAGCTATCGTATGTGGTCGAGCAGATTGCATCGTGCGAGTGCATGGTGGAACCCGAGGCGGCCCAGAGGATAGCGAAGGTGTGTGATGGACAAAAGTTCAGAAAAATTCTGGAGGCCATACAGAAGAATGACCTTCTAGTGCTGACGTGCTCCGATGTGGACTCCATTCTGGAGCATACGGGCGCCAGGGTGCGCCCTCCCCCACAACCCTCTAAGGGAGAGCGCCCAGAAAATGGTGTGTCCGTGCTATGGGATGTCAAGAGGGTGTACTCGAACGCCAGTTCGTGCGATAGCTTTGTGCAGTACTTCAGGAGCAGGTGTAAAAAGCTTCGGAGTATACTGATGCATAGAACGTTCTCACCGCGGCCAATATCCTCGCTGACAAGGCGCAGACAAACCTCGGAAGGCAGGGAGGAGGTATCCATCGCCGGGCTGGTGGCCGATGTTCGCATCACGCGCAACGGCCATATACTCATCGAAATCGAGGACGAGTCGGGGAGCTTTACAGTGCTCGCCCCAAAGGACGGCGAGGTGATGAAGTGGGCAAGCTCGGTGGTGCTCGACGAGGTGATAGGTGTAAAGGGTACGCTGAGCAGCGATGGCAGGCTGCTCATAGCAAGTGAGATAATCTTCCCCGACATCTCTCTCGAAAGGGCACAGATGCGGCTGGGTGGAGGGAGCGACGACGAGAATGCGGGGTACGCAGTGCTAACCTCGGACATCCACGTGGGCAGCAAGAGCTTTCTCGAGGATTCGTGGCACAAGTTCGTGGACTGGTTGAATGGAGATGTGGGAAATGAGAGGGCGAGGGCAATTGCTGAGGACGTCAGATACCTGCTCGTGGCAGGAGACCTCGTTGAGGGAGTGGGGATATACCCCAACCAGGAGAGGGACCTTTCGATAGATGATGTGCTCGAGCAGTACGAGGTTCTCGCCTCGCTGCTCGCCGGGATTCCGCATCACATACAGATAGTGCTCTCCCCGGGAAATCACGATGCTGTAAGGCAGGGTGAGCCCCAGCCCGCCCTCGGGGAGCAGGTGAGGGCTCTGTTCGATGATGGGATTATATTCGTGGGCAATCCATGCGTCGTTGAGCTCAATGGCGTGAGGGTGCTCATGTACCACGGGCGCTCCATCCCAGACTTCATATCCTCGATAGACGGGCTGGACCTCAACGACCCCATCACCCCAATGAAGCACATGCTCATCAAAAGGCACCTTTCCCCTGTGTATGGGGGAAGCGTGCCCCTCGTGGCAGAGCCAGAGGACAGGATGGTGATAGAGCACGTGCCAGATATCCTGCACTGCGGACACGTGCACATCGCGGGCCATGGCGTGTACAGGGGAGTAAGGCTCATAAACTCCGGGGCATGGCAGGCCCAGACGGATTACCAGAAGATGCGCAACATCACCCCAACGCCAGCGAGAGTGCCCGTGGTCGAGCTTTCCAGCCTCAAGACCACCTTTTTGAACTTCAGGTGATACGGTGAGTGAGCGCTTGCGAAGACCAAGGCAGGTGAACGCCGAAGTTTACGATGAGCTGATTACTTAATCAACTGCTGCTTACATAGTAGCACGTTCAAGCAGTTCTGCAAGGAGAACAAGATGCCCCTGAAGGAGGGACTGGAGCGGGCGCTGGTGCACTTTCAGAGGACAGCCTCAGAGGACAGCCAAGGTTCAGAGAAGGCTGGAGGAGTTCGAGGAAGGAGTCTCACTGCCCATCCCTCATATTCTCCAGCACACATCACATCCCCCTCCCGTTTGGCATCTTCAGCCCTGCCCTGCTCATCGAACACATGCTTCGCCCTCTGTAAGCAACTACGTGAAGCTCCCGCCTTCAGCCGTGGAGTAGCTCACAAATGGAATGAAGGAATTTCACTTAACATCCTGTGTATCCAACTCCCTCCCCACACTAAAGGGCGAGGCGGCACGATTTTCAGAGCAAATTAAATACTTTTCCAATAAAGAAAACATAAAAGATTATAAGCATCCACCCTTCCCATTTTGTAATTTCTTTATCTTGTGTCATGAAAAAGTATAATAATGTTGCTACCAACATCATAGGCAAACCAAATGTAAGTATGCTATGTGGAATAATTAAAGTTCCAAAGAAGGCAGGCATTCCCATCACTGCAAGAGCATTAAATATGTTTGAACCTAATACATTCCCCACAGCTATTTCTGGTTTTCCTTTTCTTGCCGCTGAAACAGTTACCATCAGTTCAGGTAGTGAGGTGCCTAAGGCTACTGCACTAATTGCTATTATCTCCTTTCCTATATTCAATATTTTTGACAATTTAATAACAGATTCAATAGTGTACTCTGCACCAAGATAAATAAAAAAAGCGCTAACAATAAGAATAGTTAAAGTTTTCCAATCTAATTTTCTTCTTTTTTTAAGTTCTTCCTTCATTTCTTTTTTAATTTCAACATCTTCATACTCTTTTTGTGTATGTATAGTATAAAGTAAATAAAGAATAATACCCCCAATACACAATAAGGCTTCAGGTAAAGTAAAAATACCATCCCAAATAGTTACCGCTAGTAAAAATGCTGAACCTATTAACAACGGTAAATCAACATGAACGAGTTCGTAAGTAACTTTAATTTTCTTACCAATAATGGCAGCAATACCTAAAATAAGAAAAATGTTTGTTATATTTGAGCCAACAACATTTCCAACCACTATCTCTGAGGAGCCTTTTAAAACGGCAAAAATGGATGAAACAAGCTCAGGTAAAGAAGTCCCTATTGCTACAATAGTAACTCCAACAATAAAAGCAGGAAGGCCAAAATATAATCCTATTTTTTCAGCAGAATCAGTAAAATAATCAGAAGCTTTGATTAGAACAATTAAGCTTACTATAAAAATTATTAACCAGATGAAGAGATGCAACATAATTATACTGGAATTAACTTTCTTTAAATCATTTTCGTTTTCTTAAGCGCTGCCGAGCAATTAGACATAAGCAGGTATGCGAAGCCCATAAGGGTTTGGGTGAGCGTAAGCGAACTGCATACCTGCTGTTGTGCAAAGTGAAAAATGGGTTTTTCACCTCCTTTTGCGGGCTGGAAGCCTCTAAGGGGAGGAAAGCCCGCTTTCCGAACATTTTTATTTTCACCCATCTAAGCACCCCTTAAGAGGGTTGCTCTGACTCAGCCCGATGACACCAACCGAAGGCAATGACCCTGCTGTGAGGCAGATGCGAGCCGGCTCCCCTATGGGGAACCTCCCCGCTTTAGCGGGGAGAGGAGGTCAGTTATCATTTAATTTACCTCTCATTAGATAAATCGCAACATATTCGTTATTCCTTATGGCCTCTTTCAGTGCTTCGGTATTTTTTTCTGCTTTAATAAGCGTTTTCCATGAGTATATGTGCCGTGGCTCATGGAAATCCGAATTTGCAATGTAGTTGTACTTCTTCACCCCTATAGAATTAAACAAATCATCTCGATTAGCAACTTCCCAAGCATCAAATAGATCTCTGAATTTCTCTTGGTTCTTCCACAAATGCCATGAATGATGCACTTGGTCTTGTTTCTTTTTATCTGGATGGGCAGCAATGACCAATGCGTTCTGTTCTTTAGCCCTCTTAACAATTTCTTCGACGGGTAACGTGGGATCAATATATTCCTTTACATCTATCACGAGGATATGATAAAAGTCGTGGTTATTTGTGACTTCCACTCCGGGTATCAAGAGCATATTGTATTTCTCCCACGCTCTTTTAGCCTCATCCCATAGTAATTTCAAGTAATCTTTGAAATCTTCTTCCTTTATCACATTAATCGGTTCCCCATTTTTTATCCTCTCTTCAAGAGTATATCTATCAAGTATGTGGTCAGTTATTGAAATGGCATCAAAACCATGCTCCCCGTATAAATCAACCACCTCCCTGAGAGGAATCTTACCATCACTAAGACTTGTATGAATATGAAAATCGCAGAGTAGCCAATCCTCATCATTTAAACCTCTCATTAAATTCACCTCCTTTGCCACAATATTTATCATTTCTCTCCACTAATAAACTTTTAGTTGCCATCCATGCTAAAGTCTCTTGCGGGCATCACACCCTTACATACAATAACACCAGTAACCTCTTTTTTAGTTTCTTTCTTTACCACCCTAATTGCAACACAAATGCAACACCTCAAGATTCGACAGAAGCCGAGACTCAGAGCTTGCCGTATTTGCCTTGGTACGCCCATGTGGCCGTCCATGTGCCCCCGAGAAATAGCAAAATTTCTTAACGATTGATTTGGAAAATCTTTTATAGCATCAGCAAAAGTTAGGAGCACGCTCACTCGTTCGGGATTTTACACCTAAGGATGGATGACCCATGAAGGAGATAAGAATTCATGGAAGAGGCGGGCAGGGGTCGGTGACTGCTGCGGAGCTTCTGGCTCAGGCTGCGTTTGAGGATGGCTGGTACTCACAGGCGTTCCCCTCGTTTGGGGTTGAGCGAAGAGGGGCTCCGGTGACGGCGTTTGTGAGGCTGGATGAGAAGCCCATAAGGCTCAGAGGCCAGATATACACCCCTGATTACGTGATAATACAGGACCCCACGCTGGTTGCCACCGAGAACGTGTTGGAGGGGCTGAAGGACGATGGGCTAATACTCATAAACTCTGCCAAGAGCCCTGAGGAGATGGCTCTCGGCACGAAGGCACAGGTGCGCACAGTGAATGCCACCCAGATAGCCGTTGAGGAGCTGGGAAGGCCCATAGTGAACACCCTCCTCTTGGGGGCGTTTGCCGGAGCCACTGGGCTCGTGAGCGTGGACTCGATAAAGAGGGCGGTGCTCAGAAGGTTCAGCGGAAAGGTGGGTGAGATGAACGCCAAGGCAATCGACAGGGCATATGAGCTGATGGGGGGTGAGTAGATGACCATCAAAGCGACGGTGGGTGCCACGTGCGAGCCTGGCACATCGAGGAGGAACAAGACTGGGGCATGGAGGACGTTCAGACCCGTGTACGACCACGAGAAGTGTGTGAGGTGTGGGATGTGCGAGATATACTGCCCCGAGGGAATAATACACTACAACGAGGAGAAGGACATCTTCGAGCCAGACTACGAGTACTGCAAGGGGTGTGGGCTGTGTGCAAGGGAGTGCCCCAAAAATGCGATTGAGATGGTGCTGGAGGTGAGATGATGCACAAGAGCCCAGAGATGGAAAGGATGAGCGTGGTGGAGGGCTCGTATGCCGTTGCCCACGCGGTAAAGACGTGCAGGCCAGATGTGATTTCGGCATATCCCATCACGCCGCAAACGCACATCGTGGAGTACCTCAGCCAGTTCGTGGCAGATGGGGAGCTAAACAGTGAGTACATCAATGTGGAGAGCGAGTTCTCCGCCCTCTCGGCGCTGGTGGGTGCGAGCGCCGCTGGTGCACGCACGTACTCTGCCACCACCTCTCAGGGGCTCGCGCTCATGAATGAGGTGCTGTTCAACGCCTCTGGTATGAGACTGCCCATCGTGATGACCATCGTGAACAGGTCGCTCTCTGCCCCGATAAACATATGGAACGACCATCAGGACTCCATCTCGGCAAGAGATGCGGGATGGATTCAGCTGTATGTGGAGGATGCACAGGAGGCTGGCGATGCCATAGCCCAGGCATACTGGGTGGCGGAAAACCACGACGTGCTGCTCCCCACCATGGTGTGCATGGACGGCTTCATACTCTCCCACACCTATGAGCCCGTGGTGCTGCTGGAGGAGGAAAAGACGAGGGAGTTCCTTCCACCATACGAGCCGCTGCACAAGCTCGACCCCGCCAACCCCAAGGCCTTCGGGATGTTTATGGGTCCAGAGATGTACACCGAATTTCGCTACATGCAGGAGCTGGCAATGGATGCCGCCCTGCCCAAAATCAAGGAGGCGGCCGCACTGTTCAAGAAGATATACGGCAGGTGGAGAGGAGACGTGGTGGACGAGTACCATGCAGATGCCGACGTGCTGCTGATAGCCATGGGCTCTGTGGTGGGCACCATAAAGGACGTAATAGACGAGCTGAGAGAGGAAGGTGTGAGCGTGGGGCTTCTCAAGGTGAGAGCATTTAGGCCCTTCCCCAAGCAAGAGATAAGAGAAGCCATAAAGAGGGCTAAGGTGGTCGCCGTGCTGGACAAGGATGTATCCATTGGCACCAGAGAGGGGGCGCTGTTTAGCGAGATCAAGGCAGCGCTGTACAACACACCCACGAGGGTGCCTGTGGTGGGCTACATCCTTGGACTCGGTGGCAGAGACATTCCAGCAGCCCGTATTAGGCAGATTGTGGCAGATGCCGAGCGGGTGATGGAGGAGGGTATAAAGCAGGAGAGCACCTACATAGATGTGAACGAGGAGGCGATATGATGGCAAGAAAGGGCACCCCTCTAATCTCAAAGCTGGCTCCAGGGCACAGGGGCTGTGCTGGCTGTGGAGCCGCACTGGCCGCAAAGCTCGTTCTCGAGGGAGCTGGAGACGATATCATCGTGTGCAGCCCAACGGGGTGTCTGGAGGTGTTCACCACGCCCTTCCCAGACAATGCATGGCAGGTGCCATGGATTCACTCGCTGTTCGAGAACGCTGCAGCCGTTGCCTCCGGCATTGAGAGGGCACTCAGGGCTATGGGCAATGACCACACCAAGGTGATGGTGATAGCTGGCGATGGTTCCACGTTCGACATCGGCTTTGGTGCCATCTCTGGTATGTGGGAGAGGGGGCACGATGTGACGTACGTGTGCTACGACAACGAGGCATACATGAACACGGGAATACAGCGAAGTGGCTCCACCCCCCTGTGTGCAGCCACCACCACCTCACCAGCTGGAAGGGTATCCCTTGGAAAGCCCCAGAACAAGAAGAACATGCCAGAGATCGCGGTTGCCCACGGCTGTCCATATGTGGCCACGACATCCATCGGCTATCCCAAGGACGTTATAACCAAGGTGAGAAAGGCGGTGCACACTGAGGGACCCACATACGTGCAGGTGCACTCTCCGTGCTGCACTGGATGGTACTATGACCCCTCGCTCACCGCAGAGATTGCAAGGCTGGCAGTGGAGACTGGCCTGTATCCACTGGTGGAGTTTGAAAATGGCGTGCTCACCAACGTGCGCAAGATTCACAAGAGAAAGCCCGTGGAGGAGTATCTCAAGGCACAGGGAAGGTTCAAGCACCTGTTCAAAAAGGAAGAGGGCAAAGAGGCGCTCCGCCGTATCCAGCAGATTGCGGACGACAACGTGAAGAGGTATGCGCTGGAGTGATGGGGCTTCCATCGGTGGGAGGGGCATTGTAGCGGTGCCAATAGAGGGAGTACCCCCCATCAAAAAGGGAGATGACCTCGCTAACATCGCCTCCAGCCTGTTTGGCTTCGAGGACGGGGATGTCCTCGCCATTGCCTCCACAGTGGTGTCCAAGTCAGAGGGGAGGGTGCTGGAGCTTTCGAGCATCGTGCCCACGGAGAGGGCGAGAAGAATTGCAGAAAGATGCAAAAAGCCCCCTGCGTTCGTGCAGGCTGTGCTCGATGAGAGCGAGGAGGTGCTCGTGGAGCACCCATTTTTGCTCGTGGTCAGAAAGGGACACGTGTGTGTGAACGCAGGAATAGATGCGAGCAATGTGGAGGAGGGAAAAGTGCTGCTGCTTCCCGATGAGCCTGACAAGAGTGCTGAGAGGATAAGGCAGGCCATTGAGAGGCTGACGGGAAGGCGTGTGGGCGTAATCATCACGGACACCAGTGGGCGGCCCTTTAGGGTGGGGCAGTGTGGTGTGGCTCTCGGATGTGCTGGGCTCGTGCCCATCAAAAGCTGGATAGGCGTGCCAGATATGCATGGACGCCCCCTCGAGATTACCGAGGAAGCAATAGCCGATGAACTCGCTGCCCTCGCCAACGTGCTCATGGGCGAGGCCAATGGCATGACCCCCATGGTGGTCATCAGGGGCATGTCAGACGTGGTGGTGGACGAGGGGATGGGGGCGAGCACCCTTCTGAGACGCAATGAGGAGGACGTGGTAAGGGCTGCCCTCAGGCTCTGGCGAGCGAGCAGAGCCCATTAATCGTGCGCCCGTCCTCGCTTTCCAGCAAGACACCCCTGCTTTATGGCCCTTGCCTCGCGCTCGATATCATCCAGCCTACCCTGGGCTGCAAGCCTCACAAAATGGGAGCCCACCACCACCCCATCTGCCCCAAGGGCAACCAGCCTTTCAGCCTCCTCTGGGGTGGATATGCCAAAGCCCACTACCTTGGGCACCGATGTGCCGCTCACGCCCTTGAGCATGCGCTCCACCCTCTCAGACACCCCCCCACCCACGCCAGTGGTGCCAAGCCTCGAGACGATGTACAAAAACGCTGTGCAGGCGTCGAGAATCCTCCTGAGCCTCTCGTGAGGTGTGGTGGGTGCGGCAAAGCCCACATAGCCCACACCATTCTGTGCACACGCCCTTCTCAGCTCATCCGCCTCCTCTATGGGCAGGTCTGGAACCACGATGGCACTGATGCCAGAGAGAGCACAGCGCTCCACAAACGCATGAACACCTCCTCTAAGCAAGAGGTTGTAGTACGTCATCACCACGAGGGGTACGTCCACATCGAGGCTGGATACCATCTCAAAGAACACATCTGGATTCATCCCCCTCGCAAGAGCCCGCTGGGAGGCCTCCTGTATCACCTTGCCATCGGCTATCGGGTCCGAGAAGGGAAGACCCAGCTCGATTATATCTGCTCCGCCCCTCTCGAGCCTCTTCACGACATGAGGTGTTGCCTCTAAGGAGGGGTCCCCCGCACACACATATGCCACGAGGGCAGCCCCATCGGAAAACCCTTTCTCAAGCCCCATGCGCCTTCCTCCCAAGCACGCTCTCTACATCCTTGTCCCCTCTTCCCGAGAGGTTGATTACCACCACCTCCCCAAGCCTCTCGACATTGTTGAGCACGAAGGCAACCGCATGTGCCGACTCGAGGGCGGGTATTATGCCCTCCAGCCTGCTGAGCGTGTGAAAGGCATCGAGGGCCTCGTCATCGGTGATGCTCACCGCATTCACCCTCCCCATATCACACAGGTGGGCAAGCTCTGGACCCACACCAGGATAGTCCAGCCCTGCGGCAACAGACCTCGATTCGAGAATTTGCCCGTACTCGTCCTGCAAAAGCCTCGTCTTTGTGCCATGAAGCACCCCATCTTCCCCCACGCACAGCGATGCCGAGTGATATGCGGTGTGCTCATCACATCTGAGCCCCTCTCCAGCCGCCTCCACCGAGTACAGCTGCACATCGTCCTCCAGGAATGGGTGAAACATGCCCATCGCATTGCTCCCCCCTCCAGTGCACGCCACGATGCTGTCGGGAAGCCTGCCCTCCCTCTCGAGTATCTGTTCTTTCGTCTCGCGTCCAATCACCCGCTGAAAGTCCCTCACAATGGTGGGGTATGGGTGTGGTCCCACCACCGAGCCGAGCACGTAGTGGGTGTCCTCCACATTGCTCACCCAGTCCCTGAGGGCTTCGTTGATTGCATCCTTGAGTGTGCGGGAGCCGTTCCTCACGGGTATCACCCTCGCTCCAAGCAGCTCCATCCTGTACACGTTCACCCTCTGCCTTTCCATGTCCTTCTCACCCATGTACACATCCACCTGCATTCCGAGCACTGCCCCTGCCATTGCAGTGGCACACCCATGCTGTCCAGCCCCAGTCTCGGCGATTAGCCTGTGCTTTCCCATGTGCTTGGCGAGCAGCGCCTGCCCGAGGGTGTTGTTCAGCTTGTGGGCTCCACCATGCACGAGGTCCTCCCGCTTGAGATACACCCTGCAGCCCACATCCCTGCCCAGCCTTCTGCACGCATACAGGGGTGTGGGCCTTCCAGCAAACTCCGAGAGGAGCTGTGATAGCTCTCTCTGAAAGTGCTCGTCCACCTTTAGCCGCTCATACTCTCTCTCAAGCTCCAAAAGAGCTGGCATGAGCGTCTCTGGCACGAACATTCCACCGTACTTTCCAAACCGTCCCTTCAATTCTCCACCTCCATCGCCTACACTGCCTCCATCGCATGCACGAGCCTGTGGGTGCTCTCATACAGGCTGGGAAGGTCCTGCATGAGGGCAGTGCCCACGAGCACCCCATCCACGCCTGCCTCCACGACGGTGCGCACATCTGCCACAGAGCGGATGCCACTCTCCGAGATGAGCACCACATCCTCGTCCATGTCTCTTATAAGCGGAGCGAGTGAGAGTGTGGTGGAGAGGTCCACACTCAGTGTGGCAAGGTCCCTGTTGTTGATTCCCAGCATCCTGGCTCCAGCATCGAGGGCAGCCCCTGCCTCATCCACGGTCCTGACCTCCACGAGTGGCTCTATCTTAAGCCTGTGGCACTGCTCCACCAGCTGAGGCAGCTTCCCTCCCACCAGCGAGGCAATGAGCAGCACGCCATCCTGATAGCCCTCCGTGAGCTGCAGTGCTGAGAGAATGAAGTCCTTTCTGAGCACTGGCACGTCCACCCTCCCCCTCACGAGCTTCAGGCTGGCAAGCGAGCCGCAAAACACCTCTGGCTCAGTTAGCACCGAGATGGCACATGCACCAGCCTCCTGCATCGTGTGGGCGAGGTGTGCCGCTTCATGGGGGGTGATGTGCGCAAGCGTGCCCGCTGGCGATGCTGGCTTTATCTCGGCTATGAGCCCAAATCCCCTCTTCCGTCTTGCCCTGCGCACGCTCTCCACAAGACCCCTTGGAGCGAGCACATAGGGCAGGGGCTCGTAGAGCATGGCCTCCGCCCTCAGCACACCTATCCTGTGGCGCGTGTGCTCCACTATGGCGCGGATAATGGGATTGTCCATGGGGGAGACCACGTCCGATGGCTCCATGCTCTCCTGCATAATAATCACCTGCACATCTCCACGAAGTTCTCTATGATTCGCATGCCCATGGGCGTGAGGATACTCTCGGGATGAAACTGCACGCCCTCCACGGGATGCTCTTTGACCCTGATGCCCATCACCAGCCCCTCAGAGCCCTCATCGATGCACACAGCAGAGGGCTCTGCGTCCTCTGGGATGCTGGCAACCATGAGGGAGTGGTATCTTCCCACCCTCATGGGGCTGTCCACTCCCTTGAACACCCCCTCACCGTCGTGCACTATTGTGGATGTCTTACCGTGCATGGGTGCGGGCGCATGGCTCACCGAGCCCCCAAGCGCCACGGCAATCGCCTGCATCCCAAGGCACACGCCGAGCAGGGGGATGTTCTGTGCGATGCCCATCTCCCTCACCACATCGATGCATACACCCACATCCCTCTTGCTGTAGGGTGTCCCAGGCCCTGGGGAGAGCACGATGCCATTGGGCTTGAGCCTCATCAGCTCTCGAAGGGGCGTGGTGTTGGGCACCACGAGTGTATCGTCCTCTATCTGGGACACGTAGTCCACGAGATTCCACACAAACGAGTCGCGGTTGTTTATGAACACGATCACGTGCCCACCTCCCTCTGGATGGCAAGGGAGCGTATTGCCTCCAGCATGGCACCCATCTTCGAGCACGTCTCCTCGTACTCCCGAGAGGGAACGGAGTCCGCCACTATGCCAGCCCCAGCCTGCACGCTTGCCACACCATCCTCGAGCACGATAGTGCGTATCGTTATGGCAAAATCTGCACTGCCACTGAGGCTTATGTAGCCCACCCCGCCTCCATAAAAGCCTCTTGGCCTGCCCTCCAGCTCATGGATGATCTCCATTGCCCTGAGCTTTGGTGCCCCTGAGAGTGTGCCAGCTGGAAACACAGCCCTGATGGCATCAAACACATCCATACCATCCCTCAGCCTTCCCTCCACAGTGCTCTCGATGTGCTGCACATGGGAATACCTTTTGACCCTCATGAACTCTGAGACCCTCACGCTGCCCGGCCTGCACACCATCCTGACGTCATTTCTCGCAAGGTCAACGAGCATCACGTGCTCCGCCCTCTCCTTCTCGTCCCCAAGCAATCCTGCCGCAAGCCTCTCCTCCTGCTCTGGCGTGCCCCTCGGATACGTGCCAGCTATGGGATTTACCGTAAGCACGCCATCATACACCGAGAGCATGCGCTCTGGGCTGGCACCTATGATGGCAAACTTCGGAAAGTGCAACAGGTACATGTATGGGCTGGGATTGATGGAGCGCAGGGCAGTGTACAGCTCGACTGGAGTGGCATCTGTGGGGATGGTGCACTTCCTTGAGAGCACCACCTGAAACACATCGCCATCGAATACGTGCTGCTTTGCCCTTGCAACCATGCGCTCGAACTGCTCCTTTGATGTGTGCTCTTGGGGCTGTTGCTTACTTCGTAAACTGTTGACCCGGTAATCAACATCTCCCACTTGTGCCCCCCTGCAGGATGGACGCCTTGCTCTTCTGAGGATGTCCTTCATCTCGCAAAGCCTCCTTTCTGCCCTGAGCCGTGCCTCATCTGGCGATTGTGGATGTACCACCTCGCATGCCAGAAGATGAACACAGCCCTTCCTATGGTCAAACACCATGTTGGAGGTGGTGAGCATGAAGGCTCCGCAGAGCACATCGTCCCTCACGAGCTCTTTTAGCCAGCATGAGTATGCTGCCTCGTATCCCAGTGCTCCCACGAGCCCGCCATCGAGCAGCTGCCTCTTTGTGTCGCAGCTCACAACGGGTATGCAGCTTACAGGATGCACGAGTCTGAGGGCATCCAGCACGTCCATGTCCTCCAAGAGGTATCCCTTCCCATCGTGGGTTAGGGTATGTTCGAGCGTGCGCTCTATCCTCTCAGTGAGCTCATTTTTCTCCATGGGCTCAAATATCAGATGTCTTGCCCTCATGGTGATGAGTGCCAGGGGGTGCGAGCCCACGAAAGAGAACCTTCCCCTTCCCTCTCCATCGGCAGACTCGAGCAGGTAAGCGCACTCAGTGGAGGGCAGAGCGCAATATGCCTCGATGGGCTCAACTCCCACGTGCACACTCGTGTGGAATGGAAAGAGAAAGCTCTCCTCGTGGGTGCTGCACGCCCTTTCGAGCATGGAAAGCTCATTCAACCCGCCTCACCTCCGAGACAAACTGCTCCATCAGGCGTGCATCCTTGAGACCCTCCGCACTCTCCACCCCAGTGGATACGTCCACTGCAAAGGGCCTTACCAGCTGGGCTGCCCTTGCCACGTTATGGGGTGTGAGCCCGCCCGCGAGCACCACTGGCACGTCCAGCACCTCCCTCACCCTCGCGCTAATCTTCCAATCATGCACCCTTCCGCTACCAGCCGCCGTGTCCAGGAGGATGCAATCGCACACTCCTGCATACCGTTCAGCCTCGGAGAGCACGTGCCCGAGGGGCCGCTCTCCTACCATCACCGCCTTGATGACGGGAATGCGGGAGGAGAGCCTGTCCAGCTCCTCCACCGAAAGGGAGGAGTGCACCTGCACGAGGTCTGGTGAGAGCACATCGAGCATCTCCATGACATCCGAAAGGGTGCTGGGGGTACACACCAACACCCTGCTCACAAAAGGGCTCACAACATCCATGAGACAAGATGCCCTCTCCGGTGTGAGGTTTCTTGCCGTGCGCCTGTTGGTGCCCACCACAAAGCCGAGGGCATCCACGCCGGCATCCACGGCAGCCTTCACATCAGCCTCTCTCGTGATACCACACACCTTCACCCTCACCCTCATCACTGAGCCTCCTTGGGTGCACAAAAGTGCACGACGTGCTCCAGCTTGGCAAGGGCTTCTCCAGAGTCGATGGCACACGCCGCCATCTCTGCCCCATCGAGGAGAGAGGAGGCTGCACCCGCGATGTACAGCACTGCGCCCGCGTTCATGAGCACCACATCGCGCCTTGGTCCTCTCCTGCCCTCGAGCACGCTCCGCACATACTGGGCGTTCTCCGCGGGGCATCCTCCCAGTATGTCGGAGAGCTTGGTGGTGGGAAGAGAGAAGTCCTCTGGCGAGAGCGTGTAGTGCTCCACACTGTTGCCCCTGATCTCGCACACGCTCGTGGTGCTGTAGCTCGATATTTCGTCCATGCCCCCACCATGCACTACCATCGCCCGCCGCGTGCCAAGCTCAAGAAGTGCATGTGCCACCAGGGGTACGAGCTCCTCGTCGTACACACCCACGAGCTGTGCGGTGGCGCCCGCTGGGTTTGTGAGGGGGCCGAGCACGTTGAACACCGTCCTGAACCCAAGCTCGCTGCGCACTGGCGCCACCTTTCGCATCGAGGGGTGAAACACCGATGCGAGAAGAAAACCAAAGCCCACATTCTCTATCATGCTCTTCACTTCCCCCGCGGACATGTCCGTCCTCATCCCGAGCGCCTCGAGCACATCGGCGCTTCCACATCTCGATGTAAAGGCGCGGTTGCCGTGCTTTGCCACGGGCACGCCGCACGCCGCAACCACCAGGGCACATGCAGTGCTGATGTTGAACGTGGAGAGTCCATCCCCTCCTGTGCCGCACGTATCCACCAGCATATCGACATCGGGATGTATCGTGAGGGCTGCCTGCCTCATACCAAGCGCAAGCCCTGCAAGCTCCGCTGGGCTCACGCCCCTGAGTCTCAGAGTGGTGAGCAGAGCTGCAATCTGGGCATTGCTCGCTCCATCCAGGAGGCTGAGCATGAGCTCACACGCCTCCTCCTTCGTTAGATGCTCCCCCTCCACGAGCCTGAGCAGATACTCCTTCATCAAATGCCTCCGTTAATGTACACATGTGTTCTTTGAAGAACAAGTACATACATCATATAAAAGGCTTTTGGATGCAAACATGGCAGATGCCTCATGGGAAAGCTACATAATGGTGCTCAGCAAAGTTCAATGGTCCATGGAGGTGGGCATGGGAGCCCAGAGGGCAACTGCCAGAGAAAAGCGTGCCTTCGATATGCTTGAGCCGAGGGTGCGTGCCTGCCTTGAAGCCCTTGGCTTTAGGGTGCCAACCCCTCCTCAAGAGGTTGCCATACCCAAGGTGCTCGCCCACCAGCATGTGCTCGTCATTGCACCAACGGGCAGCGGAAAGACCGAGAGCGCCATGCTTCCCATAATGAGCGAGCTTGTGAGGGAGAAAGAGCGTGCTGGAATATATGCGCTGTACATCACCCCCCTGCGTGCCCTGAACAGGGACATGCTCAGGCGCATGCGGCAGTGGGCACAGATGCTGGACATAGACATACAGGTAAGGCATGGCGACACGACCACATCGCAGCGAAGAAGGCAGGCACTAAAGCCCCCGGACATTCTCATCACCACACCCGAGACGCTCCAGATAGTGCTCACAGGAAAGCGGCTCAGAGGGCACCTTGAGGGTGTGCGATACGTGGTGGTGGACGAGGTGCACGAGCTGGCGTCCTCAAAGCGAGGAGCTCAGCTCTCCCTTGCCCTCGAGAGGCTCACGCTGCTGTGCGGGGAGTTCACGAGAGTGGGGCTCTCTGCCACGGTGGGAAACCCCCAAGAGGTAGCTCGCTTTCTTGCAGGCGTGGACAGACACATCGAGGTGCTCGATGTCAGCTTCACCACCCATCCAAGCATAAGGGTCAGCATTCCAGCACTGAAGAAGGAGGATGTCAAGCTGGCATCCAAGCTGTCGTGCAGCCCGCAGCTCGCCTCCCATGTGAGGGCAATCTCCGAGATAGTGGAGCACAAGACGTCCACCCTCATATTCGTGAACACCCGCTCCTCTGCCGAGGTGCTGGGCTCGAGGTTCACCAGAATGGGACTTCCCATAGGGGTGCACCATGGCTCGCTCTCCAGAGATGTCAGGGTGGCGGCAGAGGAGGACTTCAAGCAGGGAAGGCTCAAAGGGCTGATATGCACCTCCTCGATGGAGCTGGGGGTGGACATAGGCGCTGTGGACCACGTGGTGCAGTACAGCTCCCCAAGGGAAGTATCGAGGCTTGTCCAGCGTGTGGGACGCTCTGGACACTCGCTGGACAAAACGTCCGAGGGCACCATCATATGCACCTGCCCCGATGACGTGCTCGAGTCGTGTGTCATCGTGAAGATGGCGAGAGAGGGCATGCTCGAGCATCTCACCCCGCCCCCCATGCCCATGGACGTGCTCGCCAACCAGATATGCGCTACCGCCCTGTTCAAAGAGATGAGTTTGAAGGAGCTGCATGCACTGTTCAGAAGGGCATATCTCTACAGAGAACTCACATATGAGGATGTGGAACGGGTGGCGGCAGAGCTTGCAGAGCACGGGCTCATCTGGCTCGAGGGGGACGTGGTCAAAAGGCGAAGACGATGCATGCACTACTTCTACGACAACCTCTCCATGATACCCGACGAGCGACGCTACACCGTGCACGACGTGGTGAGCAGGCGTGCCATAGGCACCCTCGACGAGGTGTTCGTGGCCAGCATCGAGCAGCCACATGCGGTGTTCATCTCAAAGGGCGAGATGTGGAGGATTGCCGATATCGACCACGAGCACATGGAGGTGAGGGTGGAGCCCGTCTCTGGTGAGGGGGACGTGCCAGACTGGGTGGGCGAGGAGATTCCCGTGCCCTATGCAGTGGCCCAAGAAGTTGGAAAGCTCAGAAGAAGGATAGCGGACACCCTCCAGCAGGGCAAGGGGCTCTTGGAAATCGCATCCGAGCTTTTCACGGACGAGCACACCCTCGACGAGGTGGCAAGGGTGATATCCTCCCAGCTGAAAGACCACCTCGTCATACCAGACCACACCACCCTCACGGTGGAGGAGCACACCGACGAGGAGGGGCACTACATCGTGGTGAATGCGTGCCTTGGGCACAGAATCAACGAGACGCTGGGAAGGTATATTGCCACCATGCTCTCAGCAAGACACGGGGAGAGCATCGGCGTGGAGGTGGACCCATACAGGATACGGCTCAAGACGCCAAGAGGTGTGCATGCCGAGGAGGTGATGGCACAGCTGAGAGATGCCAAGCCCGAGCACGTGCGTCCCGTGCTCGAGTTAGCCCTCAAGGGTACCAACCTCTTTAAGTGGAAGTTCGTTGCCGTTGCCAAGAGGTTCGGAATTTTGGGCAAGGATGTGCGGTGGCAGAGCATCGGCATCGGCAGGCTCATCGAGGCATACAGGGGCACAGTTGCATACAGGGAGGCTCTGTCCGAGGTGATGTGGGACAGGCTGGACATAAAAGGGGCAGAGCGGGCAATCGATGCCATACGGACAGGAGAGCTCAAACTCATAAGGCAGCGGGCCTCTCCCATGGGGGCATGTGGGTTCGGAGCCCGCTATGACCTCGTGGCAAGCACAAAGGCGGATGCGGTGGTGCTCGAGGCGCTCAAGGAGCGCATCCTCAATGACCACGTGCTGCTCGTGTGTGTGGACTGCTGCACATACCACCAGAGGGTTCAGGTAGCCCGTGTGCCAGAAGACATCAAGTGCCCCGTGTGCGGCTCAACGTTCGTGGCTGCCCTGAAGCCATGGGAGGGAGAGGTGCGAGAGCTGCTCGCAAAATCGAAGCGCACAAGGCTCAGAGAGGACGAGGTGGCAAAGGTCAAAAGGGCTCACAGAAACTCAAGCCTCGTGCGCTCCTATGGGAAAAGAGCGGTGGTGGTGCTCGCAGCAAGAGGGGTGGGTCCAGAGACCGCTGCGAGAATACTCTCTCACCCCATGAGGGGTGAGCTCGACATGTACCGAGCAATTCTGAGGGCAGAGAGAACGTATGCCAGAACTCGGCGCTTCTGGGACTGAGCGCATTCGTAAGATTAATGAGCATTCACGCCCCACATTACAGGTATGAGTGCCAACAGATTGCTTGCCGTGGTGTGCATGCTCGCCCTTTTCGGGGCTGGATGTGCAGCTCCTCCCAGCGAGAGTACCAATGTCACCCCTCCCGCCAATGAGACGATAAACGCCACGCCCGCCGCCACGCCCGCCGCCACCGAGAGCCCCATGCCAAATGAGACGACTGTAGAGACGCCCTCACCAGCCGAGAACGTCAGCGAGACGCCCACCGAAAACCGCTCGGTGTACCTGATGAGCTACTCCCTCTCTCCAAGAAACCTCACAGTGTATGTGGGCACCAGTGTCAGCTTTGTGCACTACCAATCGCAGGGCTATCCCACGTTCGTGCTCGTGAGTGAAGAGGGACTCTGGGAGAACAAGACGATGACATATGGGGATGTGTTCACGTACACGTTCGATCAGCCCGGCGTATATCACTACTATGTGAGAGGGTATGGCGCTGCGATGAGGGGCGAGATAACGGTGTTAGAGCGTAAGTAGATGCGCACAACACTCACCACAGAGGGCAGCACCACCATCGAGGTGCCCCTGCTCGACGAGGATGCAGACTATCCTCCCTCCTCAGCAGAGGTGTTCTTCAACCCCTCCCAGAGGGTGAGCAGGGATATCACGGTGGCTGCAATGCACGTGCTCGGCGAGGGCATGAGCTATCTCGACGCCCTTGCCGCCACAGGCATCAGGGGGCTCAGGCTCGCAAACGAGGTAGAGGGCCTCGAGGTAACACTGTGCGACTGGAACCGTAGGGCAGTGGAGCTCATGAGAAGGAACGCACGGCGAGTGGGGAGAGAGGTGGAGGTGGTGCACGCAGATGCCACAGTGCTGATGAGGGAGAGGAGCTTTGATGTGGTGGACATAGACCCCTTCGGGTCTCCTGCACCCTTTCTCGACTGTGCGGCAAAATGCGCCCGCAGGTTTCTGTGGATTACTGCCACTGACAAGGCTCCTCTGTGTGGAGCACACCCAAAGGCAGCGCTCAGAAAGTATGCCGCCCACCCCCTCAACACCGAGTACCATGCAGAGGTGGGGCTGAGAACGCTGCTCTATGCGGTAGCATGTGCCCTCGCCAGATACCAGAAGGGCATGACCCCTCTCCTGAGCTTTTCCACGATGCACTACTACAGAACACTGGTGAGAGTGGAGAGAGGAAGAAAAAAGGCATATGAGAGCATGCGCCATGTGGGCCACATCCATCACTGCCACACATGTGGATACAGGAGATGGCAGGAGGGATTCTGCTCCCCTGCCGATGTATGTCCAGTGTGTGGTGCTGGGCTACACTACTGCGGACCGCTGTGGCTTGGAGCATACAAGGACGATTCTCTTTGTGAACAGATGATAGGAGAGCTGGAGCATATGAAGTGCAGTGAGGGTGCTGAGATGATGAGGCTGCTCAAGGAAGAGCTTCACGTCCCCACGTGCTATGACTACCACGTGATGGCAAGGCGAAGGTCCACATCGCCTCCACGGATGGATGCACTGCTCGAAAGGTTGCGGGCAATGGGATACAGGGCATCGAGAACACACTATGGAGGAACGCTGCTCAAGTGTGATGCTCCATCCGAACTCATGTGCACACTCCCATAGCAGCTCGCGAGCAGCATATACCCTCTCTTCACCCTGCTGTTTGCCTCATACCTGCTGCTCGAGTTCGTGAGCGGAAGGCTGGTTATGCACACATGCTCGTGGGCGCCCTGCTCTCCGTGGCTGGGCTGTATGCGTAGTTGGGTCGTATGCGATAGTATAATATCATTGAAGCAAAGATGAGAACACATGGAGCAGGCAGCAGAGGCGGCGCTCGACCTCTATGGAAGACCCATAAAGAAGGGGGACGCAGTGAAATACGTTGGGACGGGCACCACTGGAAAGGTGAAGGACATCCTGAAAGACTCAGAGGGCGTGTGGGTGATGCTGGACACCACCGAGCTACTCTACAAGCCAGAATACCTCGTGTATGAGGAAGAAGTGAAGAAAAGGCATGAGGAGGAGATTACCTACACGCTGGAGGAGATCATAAGGCTTCAGGAGCAGCGGGCTGAGAAGATGAGGGAGATAGAAGCCGACCACGAGAATATTGAGACTGGGGGCTAAGCGAGTTCGGCCATCCCCCTGCACATGAAGTAGATGGCTGCATACTCTGGAAGCTCGCATTCCCCCTGCTCCACATGCTCCCGCTCACCACAAAACTCCATCGTGCTGGGCTTGAGCATTCTCACCCTCACGGGGGCATCCGAAAAGGCAATGGCGTCCGAGAGAGGCTCAAACGTGCGCAAATCCTCCACCCCTCCTATGGGCACCACCCTAAGTCCAGTCTTTCCGTGAAGTGAGCCCTCCAGCCTTATGAGTCTCTTGATGTCTGTGCTCACGGGCTCGTCCACCTCACACAAGAGGGTGCGCACGCACCTCTCCAAAAGGGGGATGGTGAACTTCCTCGTGTCCCACAACGCAAGCTCCCCCACCCATCCCTCGGGAGGTTCTCCCCTTGCTATCCTGCGGGCGAGTGCGAGCAACCTCTCTGCCCTTTTCTTCCCCACCCCGGGGAACTTTTGAAGTGCCCTTAGCGCATCCTTTGGCTCCATGGCAGCATACTGGGCAATGTGCCGTCCAACACACCTCGCAAGTCTTGCCGACCATCCATGCCCCACCTTCCGCTGGCTCCACCTGTCCATCACATATCCAAGCTCGATGCCCGTCGCCCTCACATAGTCCACTATCTCCCTTCGCTCTGAGCTTCCAAGGGAGAGCACAGCCTCATCACGCACGTGCACATGGTATCCCCTTCCCCCAGAAAACACCACGTGTACATCCTCGAACCCGAAGTCATCCACGATGAGCTCGACGAGCTTTAGCGTCTCCTTTTTCACCAGCTCGAGCATCGCAGAGTACGATTGTGGTGCATCCCTCAGATGGTCAGCATCCAGGTCGAATATGAGCTCTGCTCCCCTCCACCCCTTTTTCTGCATGCTCTGTGCCGATGGGTTGGCATACAGGGCGGTGGAGTAGTATGCATGCATGGGAGCCTCACTCCTGAGAAACAGGAGCACATCATCGAATGTGGAAAAGCCCATGTGCCTTCTCACCACAAACGCAGGAAGGCTCTCGAACCTCACGAATGCCCACTCTCTCTCCCGTGCACGGGGTGGCTCTGGTATGTGAGCCCTTGCATAGTAGCTTCTGAATCTTCTCGACACAAACTCGAGCGTACGTCGGTTCATGCTTCGCCATCCTGTGAGCCAATGCCCTCTGAGTACAGCTCGTATGCAGCCACCAGAGCACCCAGGAGGATGGGGGCAAAGAAGAAGCCAGCGATACCTCCTGCGAGCCCGCCTCCGATGAAGGCGATGAGCAGCAGGAGAGGATGGATGCTCGTTTCTGAGCTCACGATGTATGGCCTTATCACCAGCTCTGCTGGAGCGTATATGCACAGCACACACACCACGAGAAACACCACGGCGTCTGGTAGCCCAAACTCGATGTACTTGTATATCGCGAGTGGCCCCACTATCATGGCACCAGAGAAGAGGGGAACGAGGGCTGCTATGAACACCAGAGATGAGAAGGCGAGGGTGCTCGGGATGCGAAAGTACGCAAACACCACCACAGAGATCAGCGTTACGATGGTGGCGGTATATATAGTGCCCATGAATATGCCCCTGAGGATGGAGTCCAGCCTCACCACGTAGCGCTCCAGCACCCCGGCGTGCTCCCTGGGCACGACCCTCATGAGGGAAGACACCAGCCTCTCACCATCTGCCAGGAGGAAATAGCACACGAACACCGAGATGAACATGTTGAGCACCAGCAGCCCAATCTCCCATGCATACCTTGTGATGGGAATGTTCCTCAACAGGGGAGCCACGGACTCGAGGGGTGTGGCAATGAGGCTCTGAGACCATCTCAAAAGCTCCACATATGCCCACTCTGGAAGCTCGAGCTGCAGTAGCGCTCGTGAGATATACACCCCCACCTCCTGATGATGCTCCACAAGGAAACGGACCCACCCCACAATCTCAATAAAGCCCAGTGTCAGTATCACCACTATGGGAAGTACCACACATGCAGTGGTCATAACAGAGGAGAACCTTCCGATGAGGGGCTTTCTGAGAAACCACCGCCTCAAGGGACGGCCCACATAAGCCAGCACGATGCCCAGCATCACACCATCTGCGAGGGGGGCTGCTATGTAGCCTATGAGTACCACGATGAGTGAGAGCATGATGGCGGCAGCCACCTTCCATCGATGCCTCAGCAATAGTCCGAGCCCATCATACTCATCCATCAATGCAATACTCATTCGAGGAGCATAAAAACGTGATGGGAGCTGATTACAGAGCAACTGCTGCTTACTAAGAGCACGTCGAAATAACGCCGTTAAAGCAAACACTTAAGGCTGTGGTCAGGCGTGTCCTTCACCATGCCAGAGAGAGACCACCACGTGCTCTGGACGTGCTACTTCGATGCCAGATGTACGAGGGCAATGGGAAGGAGGGTGCCAAGACGGCTTGCCACAAAAGAGGTGAGTGTAGAAGAACTCTCGAGGGCATGCGAGCAGCTTGGGCTCTCACCACGCGCCGAGGAGGGGGCGCGCCATCCACGCACATGGTGGATGATGGAGGGAAGGGTGCTCGTAGAAAAGAGGATGCCCAAGCAGAGGCTCATAAGGGAGGTTGCCCGCAGAATAAAGGACATGAAGAACACTATACAACACCCCTAAAGTGCAGCTTTGCCACCCTGCTTTGAGCCTCACGCCATGCGTGCGCTCGAGCTCATGGACATCCCGAAAACAACCTCTCAAACAGCTCGGTGTACTCCTGGGGGCGGGTGAGGTATCCGAGCACCTCGGGAGTTCTGAGCAGGGCATATATCTCCCTCTGCTTTGAGAGGTGCGCAAGCGATGTGTTGGTGGGGGGACAGTGCCTGATGGGGGGTACCCTGGTGTAGCTCTCGTTTCTCACAAAGCCCCTCTCTGTAAGGTAGTACGCACCTCCATGGTGCTCACGAATGGGCTCATAGTTGGAGCTGAAATCCCGAGATACGAGGTTTGCCATCCTCAACGTCTTGCGGGAGCGGTTGATGGTGATGTGCCCATAGTTGGGAGGAATGAGCACCTTGTCCCCTGCCCCTGCCTCCACCACTATCACATCCTCCACCACATCATAGTGCGAATCCTTCGGTCGCTGGAGCAGGTACACTGCCTCACCAGAGAGCACCTCGTACAGCTCGGGGTACGACAGAGTGGTGCCGGGCACAGGGGGATGGTAGTGTCCAGCTGTCTTCACATACTCACACCCCAGCCTCATCGGAGGAATCACCGTGATGTCATACCTCAGCCCATGTTCGAGCAGTGTATCCCTGTCCCTCCTTGAGAGTGCAAGGTCCCGATACATGTAGTAAAGCTCCATGCTGGGGTCTGCCTGCTCGAGCCACTTTCTGTCGTATATCACTGACTCCATGTCCCCAAGCAGCCTCACATCTGGCTCCACCAGCCTTCCCCCAAACTCCATGGTGCGCATATGCGTATGTTGGGGGGTATTGTTAAAACTTTGCCCGCACCGTCTCTCATAATACCATTGGCTTTTTATACCCTCCTCATGATTAAAGGGGCAAGCTTGCGAAGAGGTGCGTCCGTCCATGAAAAGACTATACACCACCGATATCAGGGATGCAGACGAGGGAGAGGAAGTGGCACTTAGGGGTTGGGTGCACGAGATAAGGGACCTCGGTGGAATACTGTTTCTCCTGCTAAGAGACCGTGAGGGAATAGCCCAGATCACTCTGGTGAAGAAAAAGACGTCAGAAGAGCTCATGAACACCGTGAGGGGGCTCTCGAGGGAGAGTGTGATATGGGTAAAAGGTAAGGTAAAGCAGGAAGACAAGGCTCCCATGGGCTACGAGGTCATCCCACAGGATATCGTGGTGCTCAACATCGCCGAATCGCCCCTTCCCCTTGACCCAACCGAGAAGGTGAGGGCAGACCTCGACACGAGGCTGGATGCGAGGTTCATGGACACCCGCACGAGAAGAGGTATGGCCATCTTCAGAATCAGACACCACATGCTACAGGCTACGAGAGAGTTTCTCTCGGAAGAGGGCTTCATAGAGATCACCACACCCAAGATAGTGGCATCTGCCACCGAGGGGGGCACAGCCCTGTTTCCGCTCTCATACTTCGACAAGGAGGCTTTCCTCAACCAGTCCCCCCAGCTCTTCAAGCAGCTCATGATGGCTGGTGGATTCGAAAAAGTGTTCGAGATAGGACCCATCTTCAGGGCAGAGGAGCACGATACCCGCCGCCACCTGAACGAAGCCACGTCGATAGACATCGAGCAGAGCTTTGTTGACCACAACGACGTGATGGAGGTGCTGGAGAGGCTCGTCTCCCACGTGTATGAGAGAGTGGCACAGGATGCCCAGAGGTGGCTGGATGTGCTTGGGGTGAAGCTCACCGTTCCAGAGGTGCCCTTCCAGCGGCTAACATACGACGAGGCGCTCGATATCGCCTCCAAGGTGGAACCCGAGCTGTGCTGGGGAGACGACCTCACCACCCAGTCGGAAAAGACCATCGGAGCCGAGGTGGGGGAGCACTACTTCATAGTGGACTGGCCCACCGATGCAAAGCCCTACTATGCCATGCCCCATGAGCACAAACCAGAGATATCAAAGAGCTTTGACCTGATGCACCCGAGGATGGAGCTTGCCTCTGGAACACAGCGGATACACCAGCATGCACTTCTGAAGGAGAGGATAGCGAGCAAGGGGCTCGAACCAGAGAGCTTTGAGTTCTATCTTCGGGCATTCAGGTATGGCATGCCCCCACATGCCGGCTGGGGGCTGGGGGCAGAGCGGCTGCTCATGACGATGCTCGAGCTGGACAACATCAGGGAGTGCGTGCTGTTTCCGAGGGACAGAAGAAGGCTCTCGCCATGAGGAGGTCGTATGCACATCGATGAGATTGTGGAGAAGGATGCAAGATACGTGATGCCAACCTATGGAAGGCTGAAGGTGGCGTTCGAACGGGGACGTGGTGCACTGCTGTACGACACAGAGGGGAGGGAGTACATCGACTTTGTGGCCGGCATCGCAGTGAACGTGCTGGGACACAGCCATCCAGCGCTCGTGGAGGCGCTGTGCGAGCAGGCCAAAAGCCTCATGCACACCTCGAACCTGTACTACATCGAGAAGCAGGCAGAGCTCGCAGAGAGGCTGTGCACAATCTCCCACATGGACAGGGTGTTCTTCTGCAACTCTGGAGCAGAGGCGATAGAGGGGGCAATGAAGCTCGCACGCAGGATAACGGGCAGAAGCAAGTTCGTGGCATGCGAGCACTCATTTCATGGACGCACCATTGGGGCGCTCTCCATCACCCACAAGCCAGAGGCGAGGCTACCCTTCATGCCCCTGCTGGATGCCGAGTTTGTGCCCTATGGGGATGCCGAGGCTGCAGCAGCTGCCATAGACGAGGATACAGCCGCCTTTGTGGTGGAGCCCGTACAGGGAGAGGGGGGTGTAAACATCCCCCCAAGGGATTTTCTGCCGGCAGTGAGAGATGCGTGTGATGATGCGGGGGCGCTGCTCGTGCTCGATGAGGTGCAGACTGGGTTTGGCAGGTGTGGCAGGTGGTTTGCGAAGGAGCACTTTGGGGTGGAGCCCGACATAATGACGTGTGCCAAGGCGATGGCTGGAGGGTTTCCCATGGGCGCCGTGCTGGCAAGGGAGGGCGTTAGCTTCTCGAGGGGTGAGCACGGCTCTACCTTTGCGGGAAGCCCCCTCGCGTGTGCGTGTGCGCTCGCCACCATCCACACAATCGAGAGCGAGCACCTGATAGAGAGGGCGGAGCGACTCGGAAGGTACTTCCTCCAGCAGTTGAGAGGCGTTGAGAGCGTGCTCGGATGCAAGGTGGTGGAGGCAAGGGGCATGGGGCTCATGCTGGCGCTCGAGATGGATGGACAGTGCGCCAGCGTGGTGGATGCCGCCCTTGCCAATGGGCTACTGTTCAACTGCACCGCTGGACGGGTGCTTCGGTTTGTGCCCCCTCTGGTGATAGAAAAGGAGCACATCGATAGAGCTATTAACTTTCTTAGAGAGAATCCATAGTATCATGGCCGAAATTCACGAGACAGAGCTTCCCGGTGTGGGAAAAAAGTACACGATGGAGACCAAGGAGCACGGCAGGATAGTGGTGGTCATTCACTCCACCGGGCAGCGAGACCTCTACCTGTTCGAAAAGTGCTGTGAGGAGCCCAGCGCCTCCATGACCCTGTCCGATGAGGAGGCACGGCTGCTTGGGGCAGTGCTCGAGGGGGCTTACTACCAGCCACTGGTGACGGAGAACCTCGAGCTGGTGATGGAGGGGCTCACCATCACATGGGTAAAGGTGGAGGAGGGCTCTCCCCTCGCCAACAACACGATTGCACACCTTCAGATCAGAAAGCTCACTGGCGTGTCCATAATCGCCATCATAAGGGGAGAGGAGCGAATACCCAATCCCTCACCAGACATCATGTTGCAGCCAGGGGACACACTGGTGTGCATAGGCACGAGAGAGCAGTTCGATGCGTTCAAGAGGCAGTTTGGCGTAGCGTGACATGGAGAGCATTTTAACAATAGGGCTGGTGCTGCTCTCGCTGGGCATGGGGGGGCTCGTGGCGGCGAGGCTCAGGCAGTCCGTAATCCCGGCATACATACTCGTGGGGTTGCTGCTTGGGCCCCACGGGCTCTCGCTCGTGCACCCCTCTGCACTCCTGGATGCATTCGCCACGCTGGGGCTCGTGCTCCTGTTGCTCTTCATAGGGCTGGAGTTCTCGCTCAAGCAGCTTCTCGGCTCGTACAAGGACATCACCTCCTCTGGCACGATAGACCTCGTGTTAAACGTGGGGGCTGGAGTGCTGATAGGCTACATCGCTGGACTCGGGCTATATGAGGTGCTGTTCATCGCCGGCATCGTGTACATCAGCAGCTCTGGCATCGTGGCCAAGGCCCTCGTGGACTTCAGAAAGCTCGCCAACCCCGAGGCAGAGGTGATTCTCGGGATAATGGTGTTCGAGGACCTTGTAATGGCAGTGTACATGGCGCTGCTCATCGCCCTCGTGAGCAAGCACAATGGAATCGGGGGGATTGCCATTGCCATCGTGCTCATAATGCTGTTTCTAATAGCCACCGCCCTCCTCTCGAGAAGGTTCAGCCACATCGTCTCGAGGGCAATTGACATCCCGTCTGAGGAGCTGTTCTTGCTCACCGTGCTGGGCACCGCACTGCTATTTTCGGTGCTCGCCTCGAGGTTCGGCATCTCGGAGGCAGTGGGAGCGTTTCTGTTCGGGCTGCTGCTCTCCGAAACGGAGCACGCAGAGCGGGTGAAGGAAAGGCTGCTGCCCATCAAGGACGTGTTTGCATCCATATTCTTCTTCTCGTTTGGGCTGATAATAGACCCGAGGATGCTCATTGCACTCGCACCCCTGCTCGCCCTCTCGGTGGCAATCGGGCTATTGTCCAAGGTCGTGGGCGGCGTGGTGGCAGGGCACCTGCGTGGACTTAGCGGCAGGGCTTCGCTCGCCACTGGTATGAGCATCACGCCGAGGGGGGAGTTCTCTCTCGTGCTCTCCCAGCTCGCCGTGGCATCGGGCATGAGCTACTTCGTCGCTTCCTTTACCGCTGGCTTCGTGCTGCTGACCTCTATAATGGGGGTGATGCTCACAAGGTACTCGGACGCACTGTATGCCAGCGCTGCAAAGATTGCACTCAGAGCACGCCGAGCTCGCTGAGCCGCTCTGGCAGATACTCCGTGCTCACATACTCGAGTCCACGCTTGGCAAATGCCTGCTGCTCAGCCTTCTTGTTTTCCTCGAGCTGGAGGTTGAGCTGTCTTTTCCAGTACGGTGTATCAAACCGCGGGTCAGAGAGCTCGCTTCTGAGCGCCCTTATGTCCTGCTCGGTGAGCCTGTCGGTGGGCAGCTCATATCTACCGATGTCCTCTGGCTGCACCCCAAGGAACATCGCGGAAGGCGTCGCCATGTACTCCGAGAGGTGGGCACTCTTTATCGCTCCATACGCAATGGAGGCATATATCCGATAGCTCCATGGGTCTCCATCGGTAAACACCACGATGGGCAGCCCAAGCTCATCGTTGAGGCGTCTCAAAAGCCTCCTGGTGCTGCGGGCTGGCTGACCCTTGAGGTGCACGAGCAGTGCATCGTGCTGTTCATCGAACCCATTTTCTATGAGCCTCGCATACATGCCGCCAGTCTCGATGGCGAGCACGAACTTGGCATCGCACTCCAAAAACTCCACCCTATCGACATCGAAGGGAATCTGATAGCCCACCTCTCCCACATCATCCTGACAGTGAATATCTCTTACGCCCCGCCTCGTTGCCTCCCTCACCCTTATGGGCCCATACATCGAGGCGCCATCCTCCTCTGGACGCATGTGGAAAAACTCCCGCTGAAGTCCAGTGAGTATCTCGATGTCCTCCACCAGTCTGTCGCTCTCTGGCTGCTCCTTGAACTTGGCGGGCCCCCAGCCCTCTGATATGTAGTAAAGCTCTCGCAGCGTGGAGCTCCTGCCGTTCTTCAGATGCTCCTCGAGCAGCAGGTGCACTGTGTATGCGAGCTTTAGCAGGCTCTTTGCTCCCCTGATGGTCTTGAACGAGCGCAAGGTGGTATCACTGCCATACACCCACACATCAGAGTGCTCATCGAGCTCGATGTTGGTCTTCACCCGTGTGGGAAGCTCGAGGCTCGGCACCTCCCCCCTGCTGAGCTGGTCATAGAAGCGCTCCACAAGGGCAATCAGCCTCTCGGCTGCGGTTTTGTTTCTCTCATCGGTGCTCATTGCTCACCCTCCAGCGCCCTTGCTCCTATGACCATCTCCCCATCGAGCCCCTCGACAAATCGCTCGGAGTGGTTGGGGTCTCCATCTCTCACCACATATGTCAGCTCGCGGCGCTCTCCAGCCCTGAGCGTGAGCTTCCACCTATGCTCATACACACCATCCACCGAGGTGCTCTTTGGTGCTGGAGTGGCATCCTCCACCTTATATGCTGCCACCTCTCTCAGCACGAAGCTCTGCTTGAGCTCCGAATGGTTGACGATGGGCATCACCACCTTGTAGCCACCGAGGGTGGGCTCCACCAGCCTGTCGATGTGCACCTTGCCCATCACCTTGGCTATCACGGGCTCAAGGCTGGGCTCTGGTCTCGACAGTATCTCGGACACCTTTCTGCTCATCAGTGGAAGCAGCTTCTTGATTATCACCTCCTTCTGCCTGCGCTTGGCGAGCACCTCCCGCCTTGAAAGATATGCCCTGAGCTTTCTGCCAGCATCCTTCAGCGCCTGCTTCACCTCATAGACGATTTCGGGCACCTCGGCAACCGCCTCCTTGGACTCCGACGTGAATGGCACGTTCACACTTGCCACGTGCACCAGTATGAGCACGGGACCCGAGGGCACACTGCCCGCTGACTGGCTTAGGGAGTACTGCCTCCAGTTTATGTCCTCGATTGCCCTCGTCAGGGCACATCCCCCTTGCTGATACAGCAATGGCACCCTGTTGGCAAACCTGAGGATGGTGGCCCTGTCATCCGAGGATAGGGTGCCACCATAGGCAACCGCCACCTCCACGAGGAAGGGAAAACCGCGGTATGCAGAGGGTGGACGGCTGGATGTGGCTATGAAGTCCACCTCATATTCCTTTCTTATGCCCTCCCTTATGAGGGGCTCCGTGATGGGTGAGAGGCACTCGGTGGGAGGTGCCTTCACCTTGAGCGAGGGGCTGTGCATCGCAGCATACAGCTTCTTTATCTCCTCCTTTTCAAGCCCCTTTGGCGCCCTCGTGCCCTCGATGCCAGCAAGCTCACATATGTTCTTTGCCGTGAGCCTGCCCACGCTGGAAAAGGTGTCTATTAGAAATGCCTCCAGTGTTGGATGCTCTGACTGTCGTACGAGCTTGAGCAGCGTTCCAAGCTCGATGCCATGGGGATGAATCTTAATCTCGCTTGGAGGCTTGGGCATCACATCGGTCGCCCTCTCGAACACCACCTCGTTGCCATCTGGCTCCCTGAGCACAATTCTGGCATGGGGGTTCACGATTGCCGTGGAGCGCAGATACTCGTACACCGACTGCCTTCTTGCCCGCACATACGAGCCAGAAAGCTCCAGCTCCACTCTCGTTCCCCTCGGCCTGTCCCAGTCCACCACCTCATCTCTCACCACCTCTGGCTCGTTGGTGCTGGTGTTGATGAGCAGCTCATAGAGGTGGGCTGGACTCCTCAGCCCGGGCTTGGATATGATGCGCGTGGGGGTGCCAGTGGAGAGCTGGGCATGCAGCACCGCGCCAGAGATTCCAATCCCCTGCTGACCCCTTGACTGCCTGAGAGCATGAAACCTCGAGCCGTACAGCAGTTTTCCAAATATCCTCGGTATCTGCTCCTTCACGATGCCCGGGCCATTATCCTCCACCACCACCCTGTATATGCCTTCCCCCCTCTGGCTTATCTCCACGAGAATGTTGGGAAGCACGCCCGCATCCTCGCAGGCATCCAGTGCGTTGTCCACTGCCTCTTTCACGGTGTTGAGCAGTGCCTTGGGGGCTGAGTCAAAGCCCAGTATGTGGCGGTTCTTCTCGAAGAACTCGGCTATCGATATGGAGCGCTGTTTCTTTGCAAGCTCCTCCGCTATCCTCGCATCCATCCCCTTCCCTCTGAGCCACTTGCACTTTACTTATACCTCATATATCAACATTGGCACTACCCGCTCATGAGCCTATAGAATTCGAACAGCTCCATCGCAACATCTCGTCCAAACCTTCTGTCCACCTCATCGAGCAGGGCTTGCACGTGGTCTGGGTGTGCACAGTGCAGGCTCTCCTCTCCCCTCCTGACCTGCTCTACGAGGTACTCGAGTTCCTCATCGGATAGCGACCTCAGTCCCTCCGCAACCTGCTCGTGGCTCAGGCGGTAGTGCACCCACAAAGGGGGAAGAATGGAGCGAAAGCCAGAGCCGACGTGCTCACACACGGGAACATCGGTACCGCCCGCAAGCTTTCTGAGTATGCTCAGGTCGTACTCACTGAGTTCCCTTGCCATCTAAAGTCCCTCGACCAGCTTGTATATATCGAAGACCTCCAGCGCAGCCTCCCTTCCCAGCCTCTCATCCACCACGTCGAGGAACGCCTCCACATACTCTGGCTCGAGTCTGCTCAGGCTCTCTTTGCCCTCGCGCACCAGCCCAACCACAAAGGAGAGCTCCTCATCGCTCAGCCTTGAAAGCCTCTCGGCAAAGTCCTGTACAGAGGCAGAGTGATGGTTGGCGAGAGGGGGCAGAATAGCGTGATACCTCTTTGCCTTCTCCTCTGGGTCATCTACCGAGCCCTCGATGAGCTTGGAGAGCAGCCTCATCTCGTCCTCGTCAAGCTGTCTTGCCATGCACACCCTCCATGATGCGCTCGATATTCCACTCCAGATACTTGGCACCGCTTCTCCTTATGAATGTGTTACACACCTCCTTAGGGTCCCCCTCTGCCTTTATCCTTCCAGACTCTATCCATACCACCCTGTGGGCAATCTCCTTCATGAAGTCCATGTGATGGCTCACGATGATGAATGAGGTTCCCCTCTCGGCATTCAGCCGCTTCATGTAGTTGGCAACCTCCCGCAGGGTGATGGGGTCGATGTCCCCAAAGGGCTCGTCCAGAATGAGCAGCTCTGGGTTGGATGCCATCTGAAGGGCGAGCATCGCTCTCACCTTCTCCCCTCCAGAGAGGTGCTCTGATGTGCAGTCGAGGATGTCGAGGGAAAGTCCGAGCGCCTCGAACACGGGCTCTGCATACTTTCTCGCCTCGATGGCGGGAAACGCCGGAAAGAGCCTCGTAAACACCTCTGGCTCAAGCCCCATCTCTCTCAACCTCTCCCGCACCTCATCGGGCTGCATGTCCATGAGCACATACAGGGAGTCAAGCAGCATATCGCCAATCCCCATCTCCACTGCCCTCTTTCTTGCCTCCTCCACGGCTTTTGGCCCCTTCACACCAAGCCTGAAGGCAATCTGGGTGAGCAGGGTGGAGTGAGGGGAAAGGGCAAACTCCTGATACATTATACCGAGCCTTCTTCTGACCTCCATCCTCTCGCGGGAATACGTCGTGAGCTCCACCCACCTGCCATCGAGGTTGAACTGCACGCTGCCCGCATCTGGGCTGAGCACGCCAGCGAGCATCTTCATGAGCGTGGTCTTCCCACCACCGCTGTTGCCCACTATCCCAAGAATCTCACCCCTTCTCACAGAGATGCCGATGTCCCTCATGTTGAGCACCTCGCCAGCGCTCAGCAAACGGTAGCGCTTGGCAAGCCCATTGCCCCTCAGGAGCGTCTCATCTGAGCGCATGGGAGGTAGTGGGGCAGCGGGCGGCATCTCGCTGAGAAACTCCCGCAGCACCTCAAGGGGCTCTCCCTTTGCCCTCACCTTTCCCTCTTCCAGCCAGAGCACCCTGTCCGAGACATAGGCAATCACCTCCGGCAGATGGGAGACCAGCACGATGGGGATTTGCGTCTCTTCCCTCACCTTGAGGATGGTATCGAGCACCTCCTGCTTGGTCTTGGGGCACGTCATCGTGGCGGGCTCATCGAGCAACAGAAGCCTCGGGTTCTTGGCAAGCTGCCTTGCGAGCAGCACGCGCTGCTTTTCACCGCCGCTGAGCACAAACGCCATGTGGTGCTTCTTGTGGAGGAGCCCCACCATTGCAAGATACTTCTCTGCACTTCGAGCAAGCTCCTCATACTCATCAGAGTCCTTTGGTGGCAGTGCCTCATACCCATATCGGTTTGCATAGAGCCTGCGCATCACATTTTCCAGCGCAGACTCAGTCCAGAGTCCAAACGAGCGCTGCAGATGGATGGCCGTTGCCCACTGAAGCCACTTCATCTCCCCCTCGGAGGAGTCGGGCGTTATCTGACGCTGGTCGAGGTCTATCACTCCTCCATCAAAGGGCTCTATCCCCTTGAGAATGCGCATGAGCGTTGACTTGCCTCCTCCACTCCTTCCTATGATGCCCAGTATCTCCCCATCGTCCACCTTGAAGCTGACACCATCAAGAGCCCTGATACGCCTTGAGTCCACCTCATACTCCTTCACGATGCCATCTACAAGCAGCATGTCATTCCCACCTCATACCTCGATGAGCCTGAGGTCGCAGTACCCAATAGCCGTGCATATTCAGGTCGGGCCCTTCAGTCAGGTATAATGCCCTCACCTGTGAATATCGCCTTTGCCTCCTCGAAGGTGAGGTCCTCGGGTGGCACCACCACATCAGAGGGTCGGAGAATGTCCCCTGCCAGAGGTTCGCCTCTGTGCCTGACCTCAAAGATGAGCCTTGCAAGCCCTTCCTCAAAACCCTTCTCATCCCCCCGCTCTATTGCCCTCACGATCTCGTTATCTATCTCATTTAGCACCTCGACGTCCTCATCGGGAAGCACATACTGCCCCTCGCCCATCAGCCTGACTATCATGCTCTCAATCCTCCTTAGCCTCAGACTTTAGCCGCTCAAGCTCCCTCTCGAGCTCTGCACTCGCCGATAGCTCCTCGAGCTTGGAATCGATGTCGTCCTCACGTACGGAGAGGTCATCCAGCACGCCGCTCTCCATTAGCTCGTCCAGTGCCTCTGCCCTTGCACTCATCTGCTCTGTCTTTTCCTCTGCCCTCTCCAGTGCGAGCCCAACATCCGCCATCTCCTCAGAGATGCCAGAGAGGGATTCTGCCACCTCGCTCTTCGCCTCGGCTGCAGTGTACCTCGCCTTGAGCACTTCCTTTCTTGCCCTGAAGAGCTCTATCTTCTGGGCAAGCTTGCCATGGGTGTGCTCCAGCCTCTGCTGCTCTGCGGTGAGCGTGGCTATCTCTCCATCGAGCTGTGATATCTGGGAGCGCAGGGCAATCTTCCTCTCGAGGGCGACCCTTGCAAGCTCTTCCTTACCCATCTCCACAGCCCTTCTTGCCTGTACATCGAGCTTTTCCATCTGAGCCTCCAGCTTTCTCTTCTGGATCTCAAGCCTCTTTTTCGACGTGGCAACCCGTGCAATGCCCTTTCTAACCTCTCTTATCAGCTCGAGCTGCTTCTCATAGGAGTAGTCCAGCACTTCCCTCGGGTCCTCATACCTATCCAAAAGCTTGCTTGCCTTTGTTTTCACGATGAGCCCCATCCTGCTCAGTATCCCCATGCGCCTCACCACTCCAACTTGTACGGGCAACGATAAAAGGATGTCGAAACTCACATCGATACCTATTTAAATAAGTACACATGAGTTCAGAATATGAACCTTTCTTCCAATGAAAAAAGAGTCATGAAACTGTTGTTAGCCAATGGAAGGGCCACGGACACTGAGATCAGCCGTCAGATTGGACTTTCCACAACGGGTGTGGGAAAGATAAGGAAGAAGCTCGAGGCAAGGGGGCTCATAGAGAGATATGGACTGGAGCTTGATATCGAGGCGTTGGGACTTGCCGTGCTGACAGTGGTGCGCTACAGAGTTCTGAGCAAAGCATGGCAGAAGCATGGCGAGCGCGTTAATGATATCCTCGCCTCATCTCCCAACTGTGTGGCGTGCATACGGCTTCATGGCGGAAATGCCACCCACCTGGTGGCATACGTGTTCAGCGACATACGCTCTGCCGAAGACTACCTAAGCGCCGTGCAGAGTGAGCTGTGCGACTACCTCGAGGTGAGAGAGGTGTGCCACCTGCTCGTTCACGATGTGCTCAAGAACGACACATCGGGTCTGGTGGCATCTGCTCTTGATATGGAGGGAGAGGCATGATGCTGAGTGAGAACGAGCGCAAGGTGCTCCAGGAGCTCATAATAAACTCCAGAGCCACGGACACAGAGGTCAGCAGCAGGACGGGCATATCCACCACAGGTGTGGGAAAGATAAGAAAGAAGCTCGAGAACAGCAGACTCATACGCAGGTACGTGCCCCATCTTTCCCTCGAGAAGCTGGGGTTTGAGAGCATCGTGCTGCTCGTGCTGAGAATAGAGGACACGGAAGATGCACTCTCGCTATTTGACAGTCCCAACCTAATCTCCGCTCTCAGGCTGTGCACGAGCGAGCGCACCCACCTCGCCCTGTATGCCTTCAAAGACACCATGCAGGCAAGTCATTTCGTGCACTCCCTGCGCAGAGAGAACTACGGCACCCTCGAGGTGGTGGAGGCTCACATTCTCTCGCCAAGGAACGTGATAAAGCCACTGAGCCTGTGTGTGATGCTGGAGCCCATAGAGGGGTGCGACCTCGTGGCAAAGCTCAGGGGATGAGAGGCAGAGGCAATCTCAGGGGCAAGGCAGGGGAACAGGAGAACAGGGGAACAGGGGAACAGGGGAACACGCTCTGGAGGTATTGATGTGAGCGTGGTGTGGTACAAGGATGCAAGAGCGGCATCACCAGAGGAGAGCCAGCCAGAGGTGATACGGAGGCATCTTCCCGAGATGCTGGAGGGAATCGAGAGGGGAGATGTCGTTGCCGTGAAGTTTCATCCCGGTGAGTGGGGCAACACCACCCATGTGAGACCCATAGTGATAAGGGCAGTGGTGGATGTGCTAAAGGAGCTGGGCGCAAGGCCATTTCTCACAGAGAGCACCACGCTGTATGGGGGTATGCGGTTCAATGGGCCCGAACTCATCGAGGTGGCATCCGCCAATGGCTTCAACCTCGCCAGCATGGGAGCACCATTCGTGGTAGCAGATGGGCTCAGAGGGGACGATGGGGTCAGCATACCCGTGGGCGGAAGTGAGATAGATGAGATAGAGGTGGCAAGTGCATGCGCCAAATGCGACTACATGGTGGTGGTATCCCATGCCAAGGGGCACCCTGCCAGCGGGTATGGAGGAGCCATAAAGCACCTTGGGATGGGGTGCCTCACAAAGGCAGGTAAGAGGAAGGTACACGAGGTGTGCATCCCAAGCGTGGACGAAGACCTGTGCACGGGCTGTCGGAAATGCATACAGATGTGTCCATGGGGAGCCATCTCCATCCACCCAGAGAGTAAAAGGGCCGTGATAGACCCACAGAGGTGTGCTGGAGAGCTCTCATGCCAGTCGGCGTGTGCCTTTGGAGCCATTGTGGAGCCAGAAGGGTCGAGGGAAAGGATGCAGGTTCGGCTGGGCGAGGCGGCGGTGGGCCCCATAAGGGCGCTCAAGAGGAGGATATTCTACATCAACTGGGCATATGAGCTGACGGCTGGATGCGACTGCTTTGCATACTCCGATGCCCCGTTCGTGGAGGATGTGGGGATGCTGTTCTCCCAAGACCCCGTGGCGCTCGATCGGGCAACCATTGACCTCGTGAACAAGAGCACGTTCCTTCACGACTATGCACATGCCAATGTGCAAAAGGAGAGACTGAGCACGATATGGGATATCTCGCCATACATACATCTTGAGAGCGCAGAGCGGCTTGGAGCTGGAAGCTCCCTGTACACGCTCGAGGAGATTTAGTTCTTTCCCACCCTCTCGTGTATCAGAGACAGCAGGTCGAGCGGCTCATCAACCCGCCTTAGCTCTTGTGTGGTGATGATGGCCGTCCTCTCGATGTGCTGTGTCTTGGGCTCTCCCTCCACCATACACACGGACTCCGTGCCAGCTACCTCCGAGATGCTGCTCATGAGCCTTGCCCGTCTAACGAGGCTCTGGCTGTATCGCCGGGTGACACCCGTGAGCACTGTGAAGAGGGTCTCCTTTGAGAGAGCAGAAAAGGGCGCCTGCCTCGTGGGCAGCACGTCAAATCCAATCCTTCTCAGAAAGTCTATGAGGAGCCTTGTGGGCACGTCCCCCTCCACCATGTCTGACTCACGTGGGGGCACCTCAACTGCCTTCTGGGGCCTCAGGATGTCTATGGGCACCACCAGTGGCGCCTCGAAGAGCTCCTCCAGCTTTATTGCCACATCTACGGAGAGCTTCATATCTTCATCCTCATACTTCTTTACAGTCCTCCTCGACACCCCGAGTATCTGAGCCACAAAGCCAATGGACATGTTCCTCCTGATTCTAAGCTCTCTCAGCCTCTCGCCACTGACGCTCGCATAGAGCCCCCCGGGCTCTGACTGAATCAGGGGCGGTGTGTCCTCGATTAGGTAGTCGTACAGCGTATCGAAGTTCACCACGGGCACGCCATGGCGCATGTACACCACATCTCTCTCGATGGGGTGGTTTCTCGCCCTCTCGCCCACCACGAGGGCAGAGCCCAGAAGATACTGGGCGAGCCTGCGAAGCTCGGCGGCAGCCTCCCTGCTCAGGGAGTCTATGTTGTACAGGCACTTTAAAAAGAGCAGCACGTCATCTCTCCGAGCAGCCACGTCAAAGCTCCTTGGCCTCGTGCTTACCCTATCCGAGGTGGAAAAGCCTGCTGCCTTCAGCAGGGCTATCACTCTCTCGAGCAGGGACGCTGGTTCTCTATCTGCACCCATGATGCATATCTTTTTTGCCCCCATCATATTAAAAAGGTTTATTAATTAGTGTTCTTTTTATTAAATATCACTTATTTTTAAAAACGGTAGGGACACCTCTCAGGATACTCCCGAAAGGCTCTCTCCTTGTCCCATATGCCTGTTCGGAGATTCACTCTACTCACCCATGGCATATTATAATACGCCCACTATACTCTATAAAAAACTTTTGTATTACAACATAATGTTCATATAGGTTTAGTATATATTATATCCAATGAAATTTAAATGCCTCGTATGCGGACACGAATGGGTAGCAAGAAAGGAGAAAGTATCGACACCGAGGCAATGCTCGATGTGCCACAAGTATCGCGTGAAAGAAATAGAGGTGTTGTAAGATGCCTGTAGAGATTCGAGAACATGAAAAAGGTGGGGTTTTAATACAGATTTATGAACTTGGCAATCACCTACCAGCAGCAGAATTCAACAACTATAAGGATGCATTCCTGTGGGTACTCAAATACTACAGTGTAAAATACAAAACAAATAATGCCATGAAATCAAACCTCCCTTGCATATCAAAGTGGATTAGAGAGATACAGATGGCAGGCTTTAGAGTTATCTCTCAAACTGACTGTATAGAATGTGGAATTGGAGAGTTTGGAAGATGCAAATACATGAGGGGCATAATTCCTGTATGTATAAAAAGAGATAGGGTGGGTGGAAAAGTCCCACTCACAGCCGTCTGACTGTTAAAGCCGTGGCTGAGGGCACGTATTCAATAATCGGACGCCTCCACGTTTCTGGTGGCTTCCACGTTGCTATGATATACTCCCCTCGCTTGTCGAATGTAATCTCAATTTTCCCGTTAGCGTCTGTTGTGCCCGCTATCTTTCCTGACGATTTTATCGCGCTCACAGCAACCTCTGGGCTTTCAGTTAGATAAGCCGCAGTAAGCCCAACGGTTAAATTAACCACATCAACATACCCAACGTAAGCATCGGGGACGGGCTCTCCATCGACGCTCACAGTGATTTCAACTGTCTGTCCGACCTTGGCTGGGCTCGGCGAGACTTGAAGGAAGAGCTTTTCTCTGGTAGTCTCTGCTGGTGTTGGTGTAGGTGTCGCTGTCTCTGTTGGCGTAGGAGTCGTCGTAGTAGTTGGCGTTGGGGTGGGTATAGGAGAAAGGCTCACACTTACAGTGGCAGTCCTTCCAGCCTCCACTATCACACGCTCCGTGTGCTCCTCATATCCATCCTTGGACAGCCTCAGTGTGTACATACCAGCATTCAAGTTGGATATGGTCTTGGGAGTGGTGCCTTGATAGATGCCATCGATGTATATGCTGGCTCCAGAGGGAGATGACGAGACATAAATGGAGCCTGTGGGTGTAGGTGTGGGGGTTGCAGTGGTAGTTGCCGTTGGACTTGTAGCTGCTGTTGTCGGGCTTTGCTCAGGTGCAGTGAGAGCCAATGATACCTCTTTCGTTTTTTCAAATGGTATTTCCAATGTAGTTGCCTTCAAGTCGAGGTATGCAGAGCCGCTTACCTTTATCTTAACCGCCCCTGATTTTGCCAGTTCACGTAGTCCAGCGATAGCTCTGGAATTGTCCACAGTTATGGGAACAGTTATCGTCGTGTCTCCCTGACTCCTTATATCCACGTCTCGTAACTCTCCATGACCCAGATACTTCTGCTCACCATTCTTCAGGTAGTAAATATCGAACACAACTTTTGTGAGGTGAGCTCCTATAGAATTCGGATTGCTCACTATAACACGAACCTCTAAATCCAAAGCCCGAGGTGCGACGTTTTTCACACTCACACTGTCAACCGTAACCGTTGGCTTCTCAATTTGGGGCGTTTCAGCACAGCCACTTACTAAAACCGCTAACACTATCAATGAAGCAATTGAGCAAGCAACCCAGCTTTTCATACTTCACCACCACATTGTAGTGTTCACTACATAACACCTAATTGTTCGTTATATATGATTTTTACTGTGGTAGCCACTACAATATGGATGAGCTATTAATCAGCGACAAAAAGAAAATAGAACTCCTAAAGACCCTCTCTGATGGTAAGGTCTACACTTACTACAATCTCTCCAAGACCCTCAGAACAAATTACGAAACTGTAAAGAAAAACTGCAAGTTCTTGGAGTTGCTAAATCTTGTCGAGGTAAACAAAGTAGAGAGAGAAGAAAGTGCCACGGGTATCGCATCTTACAGGGTTAAAATTACAAAAGAGGGTATGAGAGTAGTTCAATCACTCCACTAAACCGTATTTCTCCAGCTCCCTAATGATTTCTCGGCGTGAGCCTTCAAGCTCAATCTCTTTTTCTGGGATTAGCTTCCTCAGTGTTTCCACAACACCTTCCCTCGAAAACCCTTAAATACCCACCCTCACGAGGGGAATGGGGGTGCTGAGGATACGAGAGGTTGCCCTTGCTGGAAAGCCAAACTGCGGCAAGTCCACATTCTTCAAGGCAGCCACGCTGGCCAATGTGGAGATTGCCAACTACCCATTCACCACCATTGATGCCAACATAGGAATCAGCTCGGTGAGAGTGGACTGTCCTTGCCTCGAGCTGGACGAGAGGTGCGGACAGTGCAGAGAGGGTGCAAGGTTCGTGCCCGTGGGGCTGATAGATGTGGCAGGGCTTGTGCACGATGCCCACAAGGGCAGGGGGTTGGGCAACGCATTTCTCGACAGGCTGAGGGAGGCAAGCTCCATTGTGCACGTGGTGGATGCGAGCGGCTCCACCGACGCTGAGGGGAATCCCGTGGGTGTGGGGTCCCACGACCCGCTGGAGGACGTGGACATTCTGGAGAGGGAGCTGACGTACTGGATGATGCAGATACTCGTCAGGGGATGGGACAGGCTCGCAAGGAGGGTGCAGGCAGAGCATACTAAGATAGAGCATGTGATTGCAGAGCAGCTAAGTGGTGTGGGGGTGAGTCAGGCACACGTGAGGGCAGCCATCTCAGAACTCGGGCTACCTTCCGACAAGCCTGCCGCATGGCACGAGCACGAGCTGCTTGACCTGTGTGATTATCTGCGCTCTGTATCAAAGCCCATGCTGATTGCCGCCAACAAGATGGACACGGCACCAGAGGAAAACCTCAAGAGGCTAAAGGAGCTACACTACACGGTGGTGCCCACCAGCGCAGAGGCAGAACTCGTGCTCAGGATGGCGGAGAGAGCGGGACTCATCGAGTACGTGCCGGGTGATGGTGATTTTCGCATCACTGGCACACCCACCGAAAAGCAGCTCAGGGCACTCGAGAGAGTAGGGGAGCTGCTGGAGCGCTTTGGCTCCACGGGCGTGCAGGAGTGCCTCAACAGGGCTGTGCTCGAGCTTCTCGGGCTCATCGTGGTGTATCCCGTGGAAGATGAGGCTAAGTGGACCGACAAGGATGGAAGGGTGCTGCCAGATGCCTTCCTCATGCCAAGGGGCTCCACGCCCCGCGACCTCGCATATGAGGTGCACACCGAGCTTGGAGAGGGGTTTCTGTATGCAGTGGATGGACGCACTGGAAGGCGGCTTGGAGAGAGCTACGAGCTTAAGAGCGGCGATGTGATAAAGATTGTGGCTGTGAAGTAGGTGTAGGGAGTGGTGAGGGCAACGATACGAGCAAAGTTTGGAAACCCCCACGGCACAGTTCAAGCAGAATCCCACTGCGGTGCCAGCCAGCGCAGCCAGCACTCTTCTCTTCATATTGCCTTTCCTCAGTGTGCATGCTCCATGTTGTGCACGAGCAGGTTCTTGAGTGACTTCAGATAGTACTTCACGGCAAGCGGCGCCTCGGTGGGCTCCCTCAGCACGAACAGCACGTTGCTGAGTATCCATCTCGGGTTGAAGTAGAGGGAGCGGTAGGCAAGCCTTCGTGCCTGCTCCAGCTCCTCCTGGCTCATGTGCTCAGTTCTCATCACCGAGCGGTGCTGAAAGAGCTGCCTCCAGTCCAGCTCCCGCGGGATGTACCCTTTCTCAAGCGCATGCTCGTACAGCTCAGTGCTCGGGTAGGGTACAGCGATGTTGAACTGGGCACCATTGGGAAGCACCCTTCCCACGAACTCTATCGTCTCATGCACGGTATCCCAGCTCTCGCCGGGAAGCCCAAACATGAAGCTGAGGTACGTCTTGATGCCGGCTGCCCTTGCCAGCCTCACCGCCCTCTCGGTCTGCTCCGCTGTGGCGCCCTTCTTCGCCCTTTTGAGAATCTCGTCGCTGCCAGACTCTGCCCCAAAGGACATTCCCCGACAGCCAGCCCTTCGCATCAGCCTTAAAAGCTCGGCATCCACGTGATCCACACGGGTGTTGCAGTACCACCTGATGTTCAGCCCCTCCTCACACAGCCCCTCGCACAGCTCGACCACGCGCTCGCGGTCGAACGTGAACGTCTCATCAAAGAACGAGATGGTGCGGATGCCGTGATGCTCCTTCAGGTAGCGAATCTCATCGAGGATGCTCTGGGCACTCCTTCCCTTCCACACAGTCCTTCTCACGGTACAGTATATGCAGTTGTACGGGCAGCCCTTGCTGGTGTACATGATGGTGAAGGGCGAGCCGTGGCGGGTGTTGATGTGGTAGGTGGACAGGGGAGGGAGGTATTCGTATGCAGGCATGGGAAGGGAATCGTAATCGAACGCGGCATGGCACGAGGGAGTGATGACGAACTCTCCATCCTCGAAAAACGCCACCCCCTCCACCTTTCGCACATCACCACCCTGCTCGAGCACCTCCAAAAGCCTGCTGACCACCACCTCATAGTCACCCACAACGTAGATGTCCAGCTCGGGTCTCTCCCTGAGGACGCGCTCTGCAAACTGCCTGAGCGTCCAGCACATGCCTATGGTGAGCGTATCCTCTCTCAGCTGCTTTGCGATTTTCGCAACCTCCATGTCATTGTCAAACGTGGTGGGGGTGAACCTGAACACCACCACATCTGGACAAAATGCCTCAAGACGCTTCCTGAGCTGCTCGTGGCTCATATTCATACCATTGGCATCTATCACGATGAGCTGGTGCTCTTTGAGCTGGGCTGCTATCTGGATAAGGCTGTATGGGGGGACAAGGGAGCCCCTATCGGTGATTTCACATCTGTCCTCCCTGATGACGGGAATTCCACCAAATCTTGGCGGGTTCACGAGGGCAACCTTCATGCCACACCCCTGCCTGATACGCTCCCTATGGAGATACGGGAATGTTCCACAGCCCTTCCACCTCATCGAAGCCACTCATGAGGTTCATGTTCTGCACAGCCTGACCAGAGGCCCCCTTCACGAGGTTATCTATGGCAGAGACCACCACTATGCGGTCAGTGCCCTTTTCGACCTCAAAGCCAATGTCGCAAAAGTTGGAGCCCCTCACAGCCGAGAGGGTGGGGATGGTGTCCAGCAGCCGTATGAATGGCTTATCCTCATAGAAAGCCTCGTAATACCCACGGATGTCCTCTGAACTCAATGACTCCCTCACGAACACGTGGGCAGTGGTGAGAATGCCCCTGACCGAGGGTATCACATGCGGTGTGAAGCTCACCTTCGTTCCCTCGAACAGCCTTGAAAGCTCCATCCGCATCTCAGCGAGATGGCGGTGGGTGGTGAGTCTGTATGCAACCACATTCTGAGCCACGTTTGGATAGTGAGTGGCACTCGTGGGCTCTGCCCCAGCCCCGCTTATTCCACTCTTTGAGTCAAACACCACCCTCTCCACGACGCCCTGTGCCACGAGAGGCGCCGCTGCCAGCACCGCGCCGGTGGGATAGCAGCCTGGATTGGCACACAGCGTGGCACTCGCCACCTCTGGATGCAGCTCGCACAGCCCGAACACCGCCTCCATGGGGGCAATGTGCACCATGCCATATACCTTCTCGAACGTCTCCCTTGGAAGCCGATAGTCTGCACTGAGGTCTATCACTTTCACACCAGCCTCCACCAGCTCTGGGACCACCTTCATGGCAGCTCCATGGGGCACTGCCGTGAACACCAAATCACACCTGTCTGCCACCTCCCGAGGTGTGAGGTTTTCGAACACAGCATCCGTGAAGCCCGAAAGATGGGAGTGCACGCTGGCAAGGGGCTTTTCCTCAAACCTTCTCGATGTGGCACACTCCACCTTCACCCTCGGATGCATCAGGAGAAGTCTCAGCAGCTCTCCTCCCGTGTACCCAGAGGCCCCAATGATACCCACCTTCATGCTCTCTCCTCGAGGTCGTGGATGAGTTCGGCTGCAAAGCTCTCGGCAGCCTTTGGACCCTCTGCGGTAATTACGCCCCCAGACAACACCACAGGACTTCGCACATAGCTCGCCCCACCTTCCTCAAGCTCCGATATCGCCTCGCTATCTGGAAACACGGTGGCCCTCTTTCCATCGAGCACCCCAGCTTCTGCCAGCACCACGGGTGCGAGGCATATCGCTCCAACTGTCTTATTCTGGGCAAAGAATGCCCTGATGAGCTCGTGCAGCTGCGCATTCCCCCATAGGTATTCTCTGGTACCAGAGCCCCCAACCACCACTATTCCATCATACTGGGAAGGGTCGAGCTCATCTATCGTGGCATCAACGCTCACCCTCGCACCCAGCATCCCCACTGCCTCCCCCTTGCGCGTGCTCGCCACGACTGTGTCAAACCCAGCAGCCTCCAGTGCCCGCTTGGGCACGAGCAGCTCTTCGTCTCTAAAATCCTGTGGTGCGATTACCATCACTACCCTGCCCTTTTTTTCCTCGCCACTCATACCATCATCCCCTTGGATGCAGCCCATGGAGGCAAATACCACCATGAGCACGATACATATCGGCACTCCCCGCACAGTGATATATCTCCATCACACAAGGGAAAAAAGGTTTTCTATGGTGGTGAGTCAAAATCAGCACGGGGGTCGTCCCCATCTCTGGTCTCAGGCGAGTACTCGACTTCAGGGTAAAGTCCTCGTGCTCATAATACCCCCGGCGGAATCAGTGTGTGCTGAACACGGTGCCTCCGCTCTCGTCGGTGCACACGGCCGTGAGGGCGTAAGCGCTATCGATGCTCATCATAGTGAACTACTCCCTGAACTACCCTTATTCGGAAGGGGGCTTCCCGCCGATAGATTAAATAACTGAATCAACTTTAAATCCAGCGAGAAATTTAAAAATTAATTCGCCTAAAACCCCGCTTAGTCACTCCAGTGGAAATCATTGATTGCGAAAAATAGTAAGCAACAATATGAAATCAAATCTGAAAGCAGGAAAACTGGTTAAAATTCGAGTTGAGATTGGGGTGAAAAGGATGGGGACAATGATAGTGGGGAAGCACATTATTGCCGAGCTCTATGGAGTGCCCAAGGAACTCATTGCGAAGGAAGAAGGAGTACGCCAGATCGTGGAGGAGGTGATCGACGAGGCTGGATTGACAAAAGTTGGCAGTGTGTACAAGCAATTCAATCCTCATGGCGTGACGGGAATCGTTTTAATTTCTGAAAGCCACGTTTCCATCCACACCTGGCCCGAATATGAACTTGTAAACCTTGATGTCTTTACGTGTGGTGATATAGATAAAGCAGAGAAAGCTTTTAAATTATTCCTCCAGAAGTTCAAACCAAAATCGTACAGAGATTATGTTCTCAGCAGGGGATGATGAAAAATGGACAGGATTGAAAGACAGATTCTACAAACTCTTCTGGGCGGGGAGATTAGCGTGTACAGGCTCATAGACTCTCAGGACGCGTCGCTCAACGAGTTCCTTGAGGTGGTGAGCGGGCTGAGGAATGATGGGCTGATATACCTCAGGGACGGTAGAGCCGGATTGACGGAAAGGGGAAAGGAGGTTAGCAGGGGGTTAAGGTATGTTGAGGGGCTTACATGCAGTTGCTGTGAGGGGACCGGTTACGCGATTCCAGAGTTTTTCAAACAGATTCTTGAAAAATATGGGAAGATTGCAAAAAACAGACCTGAGGCTGTGGAAAAATACGATCAGGGGTTCATAGGCCAGGAAGGTGTGTTGAGGAGGCTCGAGTTCGTTTACGAAAGGGGGGACCTTAATGGCAGAATATTTGTGGTTGGAGATGACGACCTGTTCAGCATCGCCGCCTCGCTTACTGGAATGCCGGAAAAGGTGTTTGTGGTCGATATCGACGACAGGCTGATAGATTTCATAAATAAGGTTGCAGATGAACACTCGCTCAACGTTGAGGCCATGATCTACGACGTTCAGTCGGCTTTTCCCAAAGAGCTCAAAAAGAAATTTGATGTGTTTGTTACAGATCCCGTTGAGACCATACCCGGTTTGAGGCTGTTCCTTTCGCGGGGCGTTTCAACTCTCAGAGGTGTGGGTTGCTCAGCCTATTTTGGCCTCACCACCCTCGAGGCCTCTCGCAGAAAATGGTACGAAATTCAGAGGATGGTCCATGACATGGGGTTTGTGATAACGGACATCAGAAGAAAATTCAGTGTATATCCCGAAGAGGAGAAGAACTTCTTCAGATTCCAGCACAAGCTTCCGATCGTGAAAAGTCTTGGTGCCAGAATAGATTACAACTGGTACAAGTCCAGCTTCCTCAGAATTGAAGCTGTTAAAGAGCCGAAACCACTCGTTGAGGGGGAAATGATTATAGACGAACAAGTTTACAAGGACGGGGAAAGCTGGGCCACTCCCTATTGATCAGTGAACCACTCCCAGCTTTCGCATGGAGATTTCCGCCGATAAGGGAAGAATCAACTTCAGCTTATCCTTGCCGGGGGTGCACGACCAGTGCCTGCCTTGAAAATGGAGGGGTGTCCGCCCGAGGAGTGGCGGACTTGTCTGACGTAATACATATACAGTGGTTTAATAACACCAGATGTTATTAAACATAGTATACGTATTACTCAACGATAGAGCACCTTCCAGTATATAAGCATTGCCCATGGAGATGCAAAAGAGCTATAAACCTGCTGGATAACTCTCGTGTGTGATTCTATGGCCAAGGTAGGGTTTGTAAAGCTCGGAAATCTGGGAACCTCTCAGGGCATCGACTTGCTGCTCGACGAGATTGCCCAGCGAGAGGGCATAGAGGTGAGGGTGCTCGGAAGTGGAGCCAAGATGACGCCCAAGGAGGCAGAGGAGTCTGCCGAGCTCAAGCAGTGGGGTCCAGACTTCGTCATCATCATAAGCCCGAATGCGATGGCTCCCGGACCCACCAAGGCGCGCGAGATTTGGAGCGACACACCCACAATCGTGATATCCGATGGGCCCACCAAGAAGGACGACCGAAAGGCGATAGAGGAGGCTGGCTTTGGGTACATCATCATCCCGATGGACCCGCTGATTGGTGCAAAGCGGCAGTTCCTCGATGCCACCGAGATGATATCGTTCAACTCGGACGTGCTCAAGGTGCTCAGCCTCACAGGGGTGTCCAGGCTGGTGAAGGAGGAGCTGGACAAGGTAATTGCGCAGGTGGACGCCGGCAAGAGCGGTAAGGAGCTCGAGCTTCCCCACATCCTCGTGACGCCAGAGAAGTGCACCGAGAGGATGAACTTCTCCAATCCCTATGCCAGGGCAAAGGCGATGGCAGCAGCTCACATCGCCTCCAAGGTGCCAGACCTCACGTTCAAGGCGTGCTTTGTGTACAAGGACATCGAGGACATCGTGCTCGCAGCAGCCGCAGGACATGAGATGATGCGCATCGCAGCCAAGCTCGCCGAGGAATCCAGAGAGATTGAAAAGACGCTGGATGAAGTCTCCAGAATGCCCCATGCCAAGAGCGGAGAGACGCTCTCCAAGATGAAGCTGTACGAGAAGCCACAGTGAAGGGCTCGAATGAGTCCTTTTTTTACTCGATTTTTTGTCAGAGTGTTTCTTCGGTCTCACTGCTGACTCTTTTCGATCATCTCGGTGGTGAGCCCGTGTATCAGGTGGGTGAGCTTGCTGCGGGCATCTGAGTTCGAGCACTCCAGAGCATCCAGCAGCATCAGCGCCCGCTGCTCATGCCAGCGCACCACCTCTGGCGTGATGTTGTCTCCTTCTCCGAGCGGCGTGGGGTGCTGCCTCAAGGACAGCTTGTCGGTGTGTGCACCCATGTGCTCTCTCAGGTCGTCCACCATCTGGTAGCCCATGCCCACGTGCCATCCCATGCGCTCGCATGCCTCCACGCAGCGTGGTGATGCACGGGCTATCAGCGCTCCCATCGTGCACGCAGCAGAGAACAGTGATGCAGTCTTTCTCTGTATGCACTCAAGGTACGCCTCTTCCGAGGTGATGCCCGAGACGTCGAGAAGCTCTCCCTCTGCCATGCTCACCCCGGCCCTCGAGAAGGTGTGCATCACCTCGGGCTCGTATGCACTCAACAGCTCCATGCTCGCACATATCATCATGTCCCCACAGAGCATCGCCGCATCGGTGCCGAAGGTGTGGTTTGTGGTGTGCTTTCCCCTGCGCCACACCCCCTCATCCACGATGTCGTCGTGCACCAGCGAGGCGGTGTGCATGAGCTCCACTGCCACCGCTGCATCGAGGGTGCGCTCCATCTCGCATCCAAATAGTTCACCCGTGAGGATGAGCATCAGGGGGCGGGTCCGCTTGCCGCCAGATGTGATGGCATAGCGGGCTATTTTTACGAGCCCTGGGGCATCGAGCTCATCCACCACCTCGAGGAGCCTGCGCTCTATTGCACATAGCTCGGTGCGGCACATGCTGGCTATGCTGGTGGCGCTCATCCCGAGTAAGTGGGGGTGCACCTATATAATAAGGTGGCGATGATACCACATGGGGTCAGGCATGTATATGTCCTCTGAGGATGTGAGAAGGCTGGACGAGAACTGTGCGTTCTTCGGGCTGGATACGCCCCTGCTCATGGAGAACGCTGGGGCTGGTATTGCGAGGGAGATTGCCAGACGATTTCCGAGGGGAAGGCTTGCCGTGTTTGCCGGGACGGGCAACAACGGTGGGGACGGGCTCGTTGCTGCAAGGCACCTCACAGAGCACGAGATTACGGTGTTCCTGCTCGGCAGGAGCATGGCGAGCGATGCCGCAAGGCGCAACCTCGAGCTGCTCACCCTCGAGGCAGAGAGGGGAAGGGTGAGCATCGTACCCATCACGGACTCCTCGCAGCTCTCGGATGTATCCATGGAAGAGTTCGAGGTGGTGGTGGATGCCATGCTGGGCACGGGTGCCCATGGGGCACCAAGGGAGCCCGTGAGGAGTGCCATCGAGCTCATCAACACCTGTCATGCGTTCGTGGTGGCGGTGGACATCCCCAGCGGGCTCGACCCCGACACCGGAAGGGCAGATGTGGCGGTGAGGGCAGACATGACGCTCACCCTGCACGCCCCCAAGAGGGGGTTCTCGAACCCCGATGCCGGGCGCTACACTGGAGAGGTGGTGGTCGTTCCTATAGGCATCTCTCCCAGTATGGAGCAGCTCATAGGGCCCGGGGACATGCACGCCGCCCTTCCTTCGGCAAAGAGAGGACACAAGGGACAGAACGGCAGGGTGCTGGTGATAGGAGGGGGACCGTATACGGGGGCGCCAGCACTCGTGGGGCTTGCAGCACTTCGGGCAGGGGCAGACCTCGTGACAGTCGCCACGCCCTCCTCTGTGAGCGGGAGTATAGCGTCGTTCAGCCCGGACCTCATCGTGCGGCCCCTCGAGGGTGATGTGCTCTGCTGCGAGCATCTGCCAGAGATAGAGGAGCTGATAGAGCGGCACGATGTGGTGGTGGTGGGCAACGGGCTCGGAAGGGATGCAGAGACGCTCGATGCGGTGGAGGAGCTCTTGCCGATGTGCGGGCGGGCGGTGCTCGATGCCGATGCTCTTAAGGTGGTGCACGAGGACACGCTGTTCGAGGGAGATGTGGTGCTCACCCCCCACATGGGGGAGCTGGCTGCCATCGTCGGCAGGAAGATGCCCACCGACCTCGATGCCCGCTGCGGGCTGATACGCGACCTCTGCACGTCCCTTGGAGTGGTGGTGCTCTCCAAGGGGGCGGTGGACGTGGTGTCCGATGGGAGGAGGACGAGGCTCAACATCACTGGCAATGGTGCGATGGCGGTGGGGGGCACTGGGGATGTGCTCGCGGGCATCACTGGAGCGCTTCTGTGCAGGACATCGCCCTTCGAGGCTGCGTGCGCCGCCGCGTTCATCAACGGGGCCGCTGGGGACATGGCGAGGCTGGAGGGAGGATACAGCCTGCTCGCCACAGACCTGCTCCCCCGCATCCCGAGGGTGATGGCTGGGGAGTGGAGGCACTACAGGAGGGTCGAGTGAGTGGAGTACAAGCAGTGCATCGTGATACGAACTGACCTCGACATGGGCAAGGGAAAGATGGCGGCACAGGCTGCCCATGCGGCGATTGCCGCATTCGAGCAGGCATCCTCAGCCGCAAGAAGGCGGTGGCTCGCAGAGGGGCAGAAGAAGATAGTGGTGAAGGTGAGAGGTGAAAAAGAGCTGCTGGAGCTGTATGAGGAGGCAAGGCGCCTTGGACTTCCCTGTGCCCTCGTGCACGATGCAGGACTCACACAGCTTCCCCCAAACACGCTCACTGCCCTCGGAATAGGGCCAGCAGAGGCAGAGCGCATAGATGTGCTCACCCGGGACCTGAAGCTGCTGTAGGTGAAAGCCATGGACGTGGACCCCGTGGAGATGCTGGTGGAGCTTGCCAAGAGGGGTGAGATAGACCCATGGAACATCGACATCGTGCAGGTGACCGACGCCTTTTTGCGCCAGATTGAGCACATGAGGACAATGAATCTTGCACTGCCGGCACGAACGCTGTTCTATGCCTCGGTGCTGCTCAGGATGAAGTCCGAGGCACTCACCGAGGAGCATGCCGAGGAGCCACCACCGATGGAGGAGCCAGAGGAGCAAATGGCCCTGCTGGAGAATTACCCAGAGCTGCACATCCCCACGAGAAGAAGGACGAAGAGACCTGCAACGCTCGACGAGCTCATCGAGGAACTCAAGAAGGCGGAGAGGGTAGAGCGCAGGCGAAAAGAGCGCAGGGAGGTGAGGGCCGAGAGGAGCGAGGTGGTCGACGTGTCCCACGAAGAGAACATGGAGGACACCGTAAGGATGGTGTGGGAGTCCCTGAGGGGTCTGCTCAGCTCCAAGCGCAGGCTCACGCTGAGCGAGCTGCTGTGCACGCTTACAGACGTGCCAGCGGTGTTCATATATCTCTCGCTGCTGTTCCTTGCGAACGAGCGCAGGATACGGCTGCATCAGGATGAGTTCTTTGGCGAGCTGTACATCGAGGGGAGATAATATGGACGAGGAGATGTGCATAGTGGAGGCGGCGCTGTTCGTGAGCGATACCCCTCTCTCGCCCGAGGAGCTTGCAGAGCGGGTGGGGCTTGCACCAGAGGCATGCGAGCGTGCCCTGAGCAGGCTGAAGGAGGAGTACGAGCGAAGGGAGGGGGGCATAGAGGTGGTGCTGGTGGGAGGGCGCTATCTCATGCAGGTGAGCCCCAGATACGCACCGAAGCTCAGGGGCATCGCGGAGGTTGAGCTGCCCGCCCCTGCCCTTCGCACGCTCGCCATGATAGCGTATCACCAGCCCATAAGGCAGAGCGACCTCGCAGAGCGCAGGGGCAACAGTGCGTATGCCCATGTGAGGATGCTGGTGGAGAGGGGGCTCGTGGAGGCCACGCCGCAGGGCCACACCAAGGTGCTCACCACCACCCCGCTGTTCGCGCGCTACTTCCAGCTTCAGGGTGCGGACGCTGCATCGGTGAGGAGGGCGATGCTCGAGATGCTCCACATCCCAAGGCTCGCGTGCACCTCCATGAGCGCTCCAGTCCTCAGGCTGGCGGGGGTGCACGAGTTCGAGGTGCTCGACCTCTATCGGGGCGAGATGGACCTGTCGGAGTACGATGCGGTGGTGTGCCTCAAGGGGCACGTGGGCCCATGGAGCGCTAAGAAGGTGATAGAGGTGTCGTGCATTACGTTCTCCAGCCTTGCGGCATCACTGGATGCCCTCGCCGAATACGGAACGAGAAGGGACATCCAGAAGGCAAAGGGCAGGATAGAGGAGGCGCTCGGGTACTACAGGAGGCGCGCTTTGAGACTTGGGATGCGGGTGAATCCCCTGACACCCATGGCAAGGAAGATGGTGGAGGAGCTGGGGCTGGACGTATCGGATGGAGGGATAAAAATCGCCACCGACCTCTATGAGGGGGATGCACAGGTGCGCATTCCCACTCACGCCAATGCGAGCGATGGAGCCCTCAGGAGGGTGATGGAGCGCTACGAGGCGATGCTGAAGGGGCTCGAGGGCATGCGATGACTACCTGTGCGCGAAGTAGGCGATGACCTTGCCATTGGCGGCATCTATCCTCGCAAAGCCCACCCTCTCGAACTGCACGACCTCGCCCACGTGCTCCCTCACACCTCTCTCGGCAATGCCCTCAAGGTCTCCCTCTGGGGTGCGCAGCACACACGGAATGCCGTCCTCTGGGACCCAGTGCACTATTTTTGGCTTACCATGCATCTCATGGCTCACGAAGTGCAGCCTCCCTCCCAGCCTCCCTCCCGGCCCCCCTCCCTCTACCCGCACGGTGTACAGGTCCTTTAGTCTCACGAGCTCGCCCTCTGCGAACGACGCGAGCTCGTCCTGCTCGAGGTACACCCTCGCCACCCCTCCACTCGCAGGAACGGGTATGCGTCGGCGCTCTCTGCCATCTGGATAGAGCGGTGGCCGTGCCACGGCGTCCACTGCGCCATGAACGCTCACGAGCACGGGTCTTCTCACAAAGAACAGCCGTGCCGCCTCTGAATCTATCAGCTTTCTGTTCTCTGCATACAGGTTCTCGAGGCTGATGCTGATGTCGTTCTCCCCCACGCCAAGGTCTAAAAACAGCCTTCGTATCGCCTCTGCCTGTATGCCCCTGCGTCTTAGCGCCCTTATGGTGGGAAGCCTAACATCATCCCACCCCTCATACGTGCCCTCTGATATGCTCCTCGCAATGGAGCTCGTGGACAGCCTCCCAAACTCGTGTATTTTCACCCTTCCCCAGTGCAGCACCACGGGATACTCCCATCCCAGATAGCGGTAGATGTACCGCTGCCTGCGCTCTGCGTCCATCAGGTCCTTGCCCCTGATGATGTGGGTGATGCCAAGGAGGTGGTCCTCCACTGCACTCTCGAAGTCGAGCAGGGGCCATACCCTGTACTTGTCCCCCACACGGGGATGCTCTGCGTCCACTATGCGAAACGCCCCAAAGTCGCGAAGTGCCGGGTCACTGTGGGTGATATCGGTCTTGATGCGTAAGACTGCAGAGCCAGCTGGAAGCTCACCATCGAGAGCGTCCTGCCATGCTCGCATGCTCTCCTCTGGTGGGGTGTCCCTGTGGGGGCAGGGCTGGCACGCGTCTTTACGCCTCTTGAACTCCTCCCTGGAGCAAAAGCACATGTAGGCGTGTCCACCCTCTATAAGCCGCTCTGCCACCTCGTAGTACAGCTCCAGCCTGTCTGAGGCACAGTACACCTCATCGGGCTGTGCGCCAAGCCACCTGCAGTCCTCCACATACCATCGATAGGCATCGAGGAGGGGTCTTTTCTGCACTGGGTCGGTGTCGTCAAACCTCAGGATGAACTTGCCCTCGTACATCCTCGCATACTCGGAGTTCACCACGATGCCCCGGGCGCTTCCAAGCGTTGGGGGACCGTTGGGGTTGGGGGCAAAGCGCATAACCACCTCCCCCCTCGTGGCATTGGGAAGCTCCTTTAGCCCCCTCTTTGGCTCCTTTTTCACAGAGAGCTCCTCGATGAGCTCTGGGGCAAGCTCTTCAAGCTCGCTTCTCCAGCGCTCTGGTGTAAGGGAGGCGACCTCTGCCACCACCTCTTCCACCACGGGCTTTACCTCCCTTGCCCTCTCCCTGAGCTCCGGACGCTCGCCCATGAGCTTTCCCATCACCGCCCCCGCCATCGGGGGCTTACCGTGCCTCACGGCGTTCTGCAGGGCATACAGCCTTGCCAACCTTCTTATCTCGTCCACGCTCACCACACAATGGCAGTTGCGGTGCGAGCATAAAAGTGTGATGCCGTGCCACCACCTAAACACATTTATAGCTTCACGCACGCCACTGCGTGCGTGAATGTGGATACGGAGCGGTACAGGGCACTGAGGAACACGTTTTCCAATGTGCGAGAGCGCCAGATGGAAAATGCCAGTCTTTTGGACCTCGAGGCAGAGCGGGAGCGGCTAAAGTGCATCCGTGAGCGGGTGATAGAGCATCTCGACGAGCTGTGGGAAAGAGCCACCCAGCGGCTCGAGAAGAATGGCATTCGGGTCAGGTTCGCATCCACACGGGAGCAGGCTCAGCAGATGGTGCTCGAGGAGGTTGGAGATGAGAGGCTGGTGGTGAAGTCCAAGTCCAACGTGTCGAGGGAGGTGGGCGTGGGCGATGTGCTCTCTGGCAGGGGCATAGAGGTGGTGGAGACCGACCTTGGCGACCGCATACTCCAGCTCTCTGGGGAGAGCACAGCCACGCATCCCACGGGACCCGTCGCCCACATGGACAGGCACGATGTGGCAAGGGTGCTCTCAGAGCACCTCGGATACGAGGTGGAGCCAGAGCCAGAGGGGATGACCATGCTCGTGAGGGAGGAGGTGCTCGATGCCGTGGGCAGGGCGAGGGTGGGCATCACGGGTGCCAATGCGGTGTGTGCCAGCGAGGGCTGCATCGTGATACTGCACAACGAGGCGAACGTGATGCAGCTCATGGCACACGTGGACAAGCACATCGTGCTCACGGGAATGGAGAAGGTGTACGAGTGCCTCGAGGATGCGATGTGCATGGCGAGGCTCCAGACGTTCTATGCCACTGGCAGCCCGATGCCCTCCTACGTGGACGTCATATCAGGGCCCAGCAAGACGGCGGACATAGAAAAGCGGCTGTTTTACGGCATGTATGGCCCAAGGGAGGTGGTGCTCATCGTGGTGGACAACGGCAGAAGCTCCATCGCACGCAGGGCGCCCGAGCTTCTCGAGTGCGTGGGGTGCGGCTCGTGCCTTCTGCACTGCTCGGTGTATGGCGTCGTGGGAGAGCAGTTTTCCAGCTGCAGGGGCATGGGAGGCATTGGCGTTGCCAAGGCGGGAGCCGCCGGGCACATGGACGAGAGGTTGTTCTACTGCACCACGTGCGAAAGGTGTGAGGAGCACTGTCCAGTGTCCATTGGCACATGCGGGCACCTGCTCCAGCTTCGAAGCGATTTTGTGAGGAGTGTGGGTGAGCTGCTTCCCCATCATCGAATACACGAGCGCATCTTAAGCGAGGGAAGGGCGTTTTTTGATGCCTCCCCCTCGAGGATACCCTCCCTCAGGGGGCACCTCGACATCGAGGCTTCGACGCTGCTGTTCGTGGGGTGCCTGAGCAGTGCCCGCAGGCAGAGCGGGATAGAGGCTCTCTCGGCACTGCTCGAGCGGGCGGGTGTGCCCTTCTGTGCCCTCTCAGACGAGAGATGCTGCGGCTCTCCCATGCTCAAGATGGGCTACCCACACGCGTTCGAGCAGCTTGCGAGCGAGAACATCCGCATGATAGAGAGGTCTGGTGCGAAAAGGGTGGTGTTCCCGTGTGCAGGGTGTGAGAAGACGTTCAAAGACCATTACACGCTGGACGTGGAGCTGCTCTCGGCGAGCGAGCTCGTGCTCGACCTCGTGGAGCAGGGAATGCTCAAACCCTCCTCGCCCGCTCCCCTCAAGGTGGCGTACCACACTCCGTGCCATCTCAGGGAGGGTGAGGGGATTGCCCGCAGGATAGAGGAGGTGCTCTCCCGCATTCCCAACGTGGAGGTGCACATCATGGAGGAGGGGTGCTGTGGTGCTGGGGGTGGGGTGAGGTCTGCGCTCCCAGAGCTCGCTGGTGCGATGGCGAGCCTGAGGGTGGAGCAGGCACGCAGGATGGGTGCCGATGTGCTCGTAAGTTCGTGTCCGTTCTGTGAGCTCAACATGGGCGAGAGGGGCATGGAGGTGCTGGACATCGCAGAGCTTGTGGAGCGGCTCACGCGGGATGCCAGTGGGGACGCACGAGCACAAGACCATGTGCCATCAGGCTGAGCACGGGAATCTCGATGAGTGCCATGGCAGAAGGGTGAGACAGAAGGGCACATCGCCCCGAGCCACCCCCGTGAACACGAGGTACCAGTCGGTACACGGCGTCACGAGCAGCATGATGAGCCCCAGCCATTTGGCTCTCATCCCTTCCCCTTCCCGCCGATAGGTTAAAAATTTTTGAGTGCTCAGGCAGGGCTCGACGAGCATCCCCTTATTTTTTATAATGTTACTTATACCTTTGTTATGGTGTTCAGGCCTTGAGGCTTCCGCTGCGACGACTTCGAGCCCTACGAGAAGCGACGCAAGTTCGCAGCACTTCTGGAGATGAAGGGCCATCCAAGGAAGAGGACATAAGGCTGCTCACTCCCCGCGTGCCAGAGGGGTTTGTTGAGATAGAGCGATACTGGATAGAAGAGCCATACTCCATGGTGCAGATACTTCTCAATGAGCGGACAAAGGTGAAGAAGTACTGCCTCCTGGAGCCTCCGATGTCCCCCTTCGAGTACACACTCTTAGAGAGGCTTTTCAACGACCTCCAGGAGCTGGTTGGGAAGGAGGAGGTGGGGGAGAGCATTGAGGAGAGGGAGGAATTCCTTGAGAGGAAGGTCCGCGACCTCTTGAGGTGGTATGGTCTGGACGTGGATGAGAGGGGGATGCTCAAGCTGCTCTATTATCTGAAGCGCAACTTTCTGAGAGAGGGCAAAATCACGGCGCTTCTGAAGGACGACTACATCGAGGACATATCGTGTACCGCGCCCAACAGCCCCATCTTCCTTTACCATCGGGTACACCACAGCATAGAGACCAACATCTCCTTCGAGGAGGAAGAGCTGGACGCATTCGTGATGAGGCTGTGCCAGCGGTCTGGCAGGCACATATCGTACGCAAAGCCGCTGGTGGATGCCACGATGCCAGACGGCTCTCGCCTGCAGGCGACGCTTGGCAGAGTGGTCACGAGCAGGGGCAGCTCGTTCACAATCCGGCGGTTCAGGGAGGAGCCCATCACTCCCGTTCATCTCATGAAATATGGGACGGTCTCCCCGGACATACTGGTCTATCTCTGGCTCGCCATCGAGAACAAGAAGAGCCTGATATTTCTCGGGGGAACTGCCACTGGAAAGACCTCCATATTGAACGCGGTCTCGCTCTTCATCCCACCCACTGCCAAGATAGTGTCCATAGAGGATACGCGTGAGGTGAGGCTCCACCATCCCAACTGGATAGCGAGCGTTACTAAGGAGGGTATAAAGGGAGAAGGCACGGTGACGATGTTCGACCTCTTAAAGGCAGCCTTAAGACAGCGCCCGGAATACATTCTGGTGGGGGAGGTCAGGGGGGTGGAGGCCATCACGCTGTTTCAGGCGATGTCCACGGGACACGCCACCTACTCCACAATGCACGCGGATAGTGTGCAGTCGGCCATCAACAGGCTCGAAAGCGACCCAATCAACCTCCCACACATCATGCTCGATGCTCTCCACGGATTCTGCATTCAGCAGATTGTGTATAAGGGTGATGAGCGGCTGAGGAGGACGAAGGTTCTGGTGGAACTGACCGGGATAGACCCGCACATGGGACGCATAAGAATAAACGAGGTCTTCAGGTGGAATCCCTATGACGACTCCTTTGAGATGTCATCACCGGAGATGTACCGCATCATCATGAGGGAAAGAGGGTGGAGTGAGGGTGAGCTGAAGAGAGAGCTCTCCGACAGAAAAGCTCTTCTAACCGCCCTGCTGGAGCGAGATGTGAGGGACTACAGGGTGCTCTCGGAGGTGTTCCACAGATACTATCTGGACAAAGAGAGAGTGATGAGCACTTATGTGGAGCATGAGGAGCATGAGGAGCATGAGGAGCATGAGGAGCATGAGGAGCATGAGGAGCATGAGGTATGAGATCGCTTTGTGGATTGTCCCTTAGTGAAAAGAGACTATCAGCCCTGAGGATACAGTTCGCAAAGGCCAACATAGGGGGCACATTTGATCAGTACATTCATCGGCAATCGCTAATCGCGCGAATTGTGCTAACAGCACTCGTGCTGGTGGGTGCTGGATTGGGGGCTGCGGCATCCAGGCTCTTCCACCTTCCGTTGGCAATCGCTGTCGCGAGTGGGGCTTTGGTGCTTGGGCTCGTGGGTGTGGTGGTGTGCTACCTCTCGGTGGATATCGTGCTCTCTCTGAGGGTCAGCCTTCGAAAGAGCAACATAGACCGCACGCTCCCACACTGTGTGCCCTTCATGTATGCACTGAGCAGGGGAGGAATGGAGCTTTTCTCTGTGTTCAAGGAGGTCAGCACCCGCACATACCTATTTGGCGAGACCTCAACAGAGTTTGGAAGGGTGGTAAAGAGCGTGGAGCTCCTGGGGTTGAGTCCACTGGAAGCGCTCGAGAGACTCTCTGAGACCACACCATCCATAATGCTGAAAGATTTCGTGGATAACCTCGTATCGCTGCTGAAAAGTGGGGGGAGCCACACACAGTACTTCAGGGACGTCACGGAGCACTACCACGAGATGGTGGACAACGCGCAGAAATCGTATGTGCAGATGCTGGGGGGACTTGCAGAGACATACATCACCCTCTTCGTGCTCGGGCCAATGTTCGGTCTGATAACGTTCGTGGTGATGAGCCTCACCAATGCCCCTCTGACGATGATATATGCGCTGATATACCTGCTCATGCCATTGAGCACCCTCGGCTTTATCGTGCTGCTCGATACGCTCACAGAGCCCTACAAGGACATTGCACCTCCTTCGCGGCAGGTCGAAACCCATGAGCTTAGAGGAATAGAGATTGCACCCCTTCTCAAAGGGGAAGAGGAGCTGCTGAGGCAGCTGGAAAAGCACGTACAAAGGGCGAACTCTATGTGGAGGCTCAAGAATCTCAAAAGATATTTTGTGGACAGGCCGGAGAGGACGCTTTACATCACGTTTCCAGCCTTTCTTGTGGCACTTGGGATACTTCTCGTGCTCAGGGCGCCCCCCTACACCCTCACGGACATCGTGGAGTTCGTGGACACGCCGGTGGCACTCGGCGTGGTTGGGATGATGCTCCCCATCTCAGTTCTGTTCGAGAGCAAAAAGAGAAGGACGAGAAAGATGGAGGCAAAGATGCCCGAGTTTCTGAGGAGGCTCACGAGCCTCAATGAGGTTGGGCTTCCCCTCCGGGAAGCCATCCTTGGAGCAACAGAGTCGGAGCTTGGGGCACTCACACCACTTTTAAGGCAGATGAGAAATGACCTTCTGCTGTGGGGCAAGACCACTTCCGAGGCTTTGAGGAGGCTCGAGCGTGAGATTCCCTCCATGATGATAACAAGAACGATGACGCTGATAACAAAGGCATCTGAGAGCACGAGCAGCATAGAGGAGGTTCTGAAGATTGCCACCTCCAATTTCAAGCTGACCCACAGCCTGCAGACGGCGAGGCGCAGGGAGACCTCAATCTACGTGGTCGTGGTGTACATGGCCTTCCTTCTGTTCCTTCTCATGGTGTACGTGCTGCTGTATTACTTCCTGAAGGAAGTGCCCACGTCCTCGGAGGTCGTTGGCGGAATGTCGCTGGGAGGGGCAGGACAGAGCCAGTACAGGCTGCTGTTCTACCACGCCACCCTCATTCAGGGTGTGTGTTCCGGTCTCGTGGCCGGAATGATGAGTGAGGAAAACCTGATGAGCGGAATAAAGCATTGCATACTCATGTTGAGTATAGCGATAGTGGCGTATTCGGTGATTATATGATGAGGGACGAGAGGGCTCTGTCAGAGGTTGTGGGGGTGCTTCTGCTGCTCACCACGGCCGTGATAATGCTCTCCTTCGTGCAGTCCACGATGGTTCCGGAGTGGAACAAGGCGTTAGAGTACGAGCATCTGAAGGAGGCGGAGGCAGGCTTCTTAACATTAAGCGAGAACGTGCTCTCACTCACCTTCGATGGCGAGATGTCCCAGTCGTTTCTTGATCTTGGCGTGAGCTACCCGACGAGACCTCTCCTTCGCAATCCCGGACTTGGCACACATGGGACTCTCAACATCGAAAAGAACACTGTAAAGCTCGAGGGCACTGCATGGATATCCACCATCGACGCCTCTGACAGCACGATAAAAAAGAGTGGAAAGTGGCACAGGTTCAAAAATGGCGTCCGCTCCAACAAGGTTGGCGCGTACCTGAGCTACGAGTTTGTGGGCTCGAGCGCCTACGTAACGTTCTGGAAAGATAAGAAGAGTGGAACTGCAGAGATTTTGCTCGATGGCGTCGTCGTTGATCAGGTCAGTCTGTACTCCCCATCGCCCTACGAGATAAACTGCTCGCTCGGAAGCTTCGAGCAGGGCACTCACACCCTCACGATAAGAGTTGCAAAAGCCGAGGTGGCGGTGTTGAGCATATATCCCGGCCCAGAGAAGTTCGAGCAGGTGTGGGAGAGTGCATACATAACCTTCGACGGAAACTACAACTATGCCAACGCGCCCCAGCTCGCCTACGAGCATGGTCTCGTGATAGCCCACTACCCCTCTACCGACCTGCCGCTGAATACACCCCCCATCGGATTAAAAAGAGTGGTGGTGCCAGTTCTCATCTCTCAGCAGTCTTCCCTCGCGTCGGGGGATGAGGTTGGCATAACCACTACTCTCAACTCCTCGAGCGAATATGTGTTTTCTGAGGTCACGTTGGAGCTGTCCACAGCTTACCCCGATGCGTGGATGAGGGTGGCCTCCCAGCTTGAAGGCGTGAGCATGGAGGTAAATGGGAATGGGGTGGCGCTCGAGTACTCCACCCCCATCGTGGTAAGCATGCTCCATGTGAGAGCCAGCACGGGAAGCGTCGTCCGCGGGAGTGTGAGTATGGGGGTGGGGGAGCAAGCCCGTGAACTACTCACCCACAGGTAGGTGAGCTTCCAGCGTTCAGCTGAAGCTTTACGCTTCCACCCTCATCTGCTGGTTCGGGAGGTTCACAGCTCCCCCATCCCGTAGAGCTCGTTACCCTACGGGCTATGATTATGCATGCGTTCAGGTCTCTATCATATTCTATGGGAACATCCCTAAGGTTTTTAAGGTTGTAATTGTATATAATTAATGCGGGAAGCCGAACTGCATTCATCACACCGTCAGGACGGTGTGTCTTCTGCCTCACTTTCCTATAAAAAAGAGAACTCTGGCTCGTGGGATGTTCGCACATGTCTCTGTAATGTTGTGTTGATTACTCCGTAATGTTGCTTACAAAAGCTGCTTACTCTGTAATCAGCAGTAAGCAATAAGAAAAGATTTTATAGTTATATTGGCATCCGCGAATGTGGAGTGGTATCCATGGATAGACCAGCCAGGTTTGGCATCTCAAAGCTCGACCACTACCTCGGAGGGGGTATAGAGAGGAGCTCTCTCGGAGTGCTCATTGGTGAGAACGGAACGGGGAAAACTCTGCTCGCTATGCAGTGGCTTGCTGAGGGGGTGAGAAATGGAGAGAACTGCCGCTATATTTCCACCACGGTACCCGTGAAGAAGGTGAGGGGCTACTACAGCACGATGGAGTGCTTTGCTGATGTGATAGACGACATCGACATGCTCGATGTTGAGATTGACGTGAAGGAGCTGATGCCACTCACCCATAAAAAGATCGAGGAGTGGGCTACGAGCAAGGGATTTGGGCGCGATGTTGAGGTGGACAGGCTGGTGTTCGACTCGATCACATCCGTTGAGATGGTAATGGCTGACCCGGCTCTCTTCAGAAACCTCCTCTCGATGTTAGCACATATCATCACACATTCAGACTCGGAAAGGACGATCCTGCTCACAGAAGAGAAGCCCTTTGGGGTGGAAAGCCTCGGAGAGACGAGAAACTTTGCAGAGTGGGTGATACTGCTTGGCATGATTCCCGTCGAGTACGGGTTAGTCAGGGCAATGAGGATTTACAAGCGTTTTGGTGTGAGGCATCCCATCCACTGGATGCCCTTCGATATTACCTCGAAGGGCATTGAGCTGAGAGAGGGTCACATAGTGAAGAAGACCACGGAGTACATGTATATTGATGAAACAGTGCTCGATGTGGAGGAGAGCAAGCTCTGGAGGGTAGAATAAGATGTTCTGGAGGGTAGAATAAGATGTCTGGGTGGAGAGCTGCAGAGGTGGCTCGCCACCCCCACGTCGCCACCCACCTTCTGAAGACATGTGCGGTGGGGCGGGGGGGGGGGGGTGTTTGAGGGAAATAATTTCAAGAGGGGGGGGGGTATTGGAGGGTCCATGGCTACTAACGACCTTGATTTTCAGAGTCTCAAGCAAACACTCTGGGAAGACAGCGATGGCAAGATCGTGATGTTCGAGGTGTCGGCGGAGCACTACGTTACGCACAGCATTCGGGTGATACAGGCGCTCGCTGCCGTTGGTGAGGGTATTGTGGTCGCACTCTCGAGGCCCCATAAGTCTATGTTAAGGTCGCTGAGAAAAAATGACGTAAATGTTGAGAACATGTGGTTTGTGGACGCTGTGAGCCCCTCTGTTGGCATTCCCGTGCAGGAGGGGGAGAGGGTGATGTTCGTTGAGAGCGTTGACCCGAACCTCCTGATGAACGTGATAACACAGTTCTTTCTGTGCATTTCGTCCGAGAAGCGGTACATCTATCTCGACTCCCTCGCCACCCTCGCTGTGTACCGGAGTGGCGATGCCCTCATAAAGTTTTTCAGGCAGATAACTGCCAAATCGAGGATGCTGGGCTATCTGGGAGTGGTGCTGGCGGTGGAGAAGGAGCTTGACGAGGGCTTGAGGGCGCAGATAGCCATGCTGTGCGATGACGTGATATCCCTGACATGAGGCTGAACATCGCCGCATTGGATTCTCTGTTCGAGATTCCGGACGGCTCTCTCGTGCTGCTGCTGGAGGAAGTGGGGGCTGGAGCGAGAGAGTTCGCATACACCGTTATGAGGAATCTCAGGGAGGAGCGTCCGATACTCTATATCTCGGTGCACAGGCCCTTTGAGGCAATTGAGAGAGACATTACAAAGTTCCTGGGAGAGGACACAGCCAAAGAAGTTCTAACGAGCGCCACATTCAGAAGCCTGGAGAAGGAGTTCTATGCTGACACAATTGTGCCCACGAGGTGGTACACTGATGAGATTTCACTCACCAAAGGCGACCTCTTAAGAAGCCTCACGGATGAGATTAAGGAGCTCGAGGGGGCCCTGCTGTTCATAGACTCACTGAGTGCGATTGTGAGGAAGTATATGGACACAGTGGAGATGAAGGACATCATCGCCCTCATGAGGGGGCTCTCGTCGGTGTCCATAAGGAAGGGGCTCGTGATAATGCCCATGATGAGCGCCGGGGTGTTTGGCACGTCGCTGGAGCTGGAGTTCATGGATGCCTCAAACATCGTGTTCTACTTCCGGAAGGTCATGGAGGCGAACAAGATAGAGCGCAGACTGTCATTTGAGAAGCTCGAGGGCGACATCGCCAGGCTCTCTGCGGAGGGAGTGGAGTATCTGGAGTTTACAATCGCTCCCAGGACGGGGTTCGACGTCACGAGTGTGAAGTATGTGTATGGGGTGTAGGCGATGATAGAGTTCGTAAGCACTGGGCTTCCTGAGCTCGATACAATGCTCGGGGGTGGAATCCCAAGGGGCGCAGTGGTCACGATAATAGGGATGTATGGGGTTGGCAAAACAATCCTCTCCTTCCACTTCCTGAAGGCAGGACTTGACCGCGGGGAAAAGGTCATGCTGATGTCCTTCGAGGAGAGTCCTGAGGACTTGCTGGAGGAGGCAAGGCTGGTCGGCATTGACCTCTCGGAAGCGACCATCGTTCACATAGATGCCCTCGAGGTCGCGGAGAGCATGATGAAGGTGGAGGATGAACTGTCGGCGTACATCTCCTCTGCCGGCACGTCGAGGGTGGTGATAGACTCCATAAACATTCTCGATTCGGTCTTCGATGAGAAGGAGCGGTGGAGGATGATGGTATCCCTTAAAGAGGCCCTCAAAATGCCGGGGGTGACCGCCTATCTGACGTCCGCATGCAGCGAGAGTAATGAGTGCCACACCCCGAGCGGAATACTGGAGTATATCTCGGACGGCATTATCTGCCTACGAACGTATCGAGCATCCAGCACCGAGAGCTCGGTCAGGCTCATTGAGGTCATGAAGATGAGAAAGGTGAGCCACTGGATAAAGCCCAGAATGTTTAGCATCACCAAGAATGGAATATCCATCATCCTTGAAGGGGAGTTTATATGAATCACCCGGGATACTCGTGCTTAACGGAGTCGACGCCAGAAGTGTACTCCTCGTCGATTTCCACAACTTCACCATCGAACTTGTATCTAAGATATTCAACGACTTTACAGTGAGGGAGTAGCTTAAACATCTGGCTTAAACATCTGGTTTACCAGACCTGAAATCGTTCTCCTCGTTAAGAATATACGTTTCCTATAATTATCTTCGTCACCTTCAGCTTTTTAGCAGGGCCGACTATGATGTTTGATACTCTGTGCGAAAGATCTCTCAGCAGATTTCTTACACCATAGCTTGGCAATCCTCTCGTCAACCTTATTGTATGGAAGGTCTTTGTTCTTCAAATTGTCCTTGAGGGATTGCAACTTGGCGATCTTCTTCAAGTACTTCCTCAAAAGGCTCATTAAACCCCTTCCGTCTATGGTGTAAGCAGTTTTCACCGACGCTGTAAACAATTCCGATCTGGTAGACTATCTGCCAGAGTACTTGAGAGTAGCCGCACTCTTTTTTCAAGTATTCTCCGAGCTGTTCGGGTATGGAAAGCCTTATCTTCATCCCGAACACCTTAAATCCTGTTTTGTCGTAAACAACCGTGTGATGGGGCTTCTTTTTATCCACAAATCCCGGCTTTCTTACGGGAAATACTTCTCGGGATTCTTAAGGTAGTCAAAGAAAGTTTGCCGCATTCCACGCCTTTTGATAGATGAGGCTGGATGATGATGCACCTGAGAGTCAGAAGATATTTAATATTTAAGGGTTGAGAGTTGCATGGACGTAAATTTACCCACCCACCTCCCCTTGCGTATCCCCCTCCGAAGGGGTCTTGCAAGCAACACGAAGATAAAATCAGGACAACAATATATATCAGAAGGTCTCTGAAAGAGGGGACAAGGGCGCTAACGGGCAACCTCTCTCACCATGCCGAGAGGCGCTGCATAGCGATTTGAGGAGCGGGGGTTGCCGAGCATGGCCAAAGGCGCAGGACTTAAGATCCTGTCTCTCAGGAGTTGCGTGGGTTCAAATCCCACCCCCCGCACTACTGCTATGGTATGGTTTGGACTTTATACGACTTTCGCAAATATGTGATGGCGGAGCACAGGCAGCAACAACTCGCTCGGCATCCTGCGCCACACGATGATGAGGGCATCTTATGCGCTCGAGCGGATGCTTGCCACCGAGCACCGTCTCTGCTGTTCATTTCCATGACAGAACACCAAATGGATGACCAATAAAAAGAGTTGTTATAATCTAAGTTATAACCTAAAAAATTCAACAGCATTACCCCAAACAATTTTTTCTGCATCCTTTTTACCCATCTTATCTGACAAAATTTTGGCAGTCTTAGCAACTGCCGTCATATCTGAAGGGCTAAATCCAGTATCGCTGTTAAGTACGAATTTCTCAACCCCGTATTTCTCAACGATTTGTATGACTTCTTCACTGCTTAACTTGCCCGGTTGAACCGTTAAGCCAGCAAAATATCCCTTTTTCAAAATAGGTTCCACTGTTTCAACACTTGCATGGTCAATTACTGCTAAACTTTCAGGAAATTCAATTTTTTCCAGAATTTCAACTGTTTTCTTTGTCACCTCAACTTTGTTATTTCTTGGAGTGTGAATTATGCAAGGCTTATCCAATTTTTCTGCAATCTTCAACTGTTTTGTCAAAACCTCAATTTCCTCATCTGTCGCATCTTCCAACCCTATCTCACCAAAAGCAATTGATTTGTCGTCATTTTCCATAAACTCAAGTATTTTATTGTAATTGTGGGGGATACATCTAGGATGTATTCCAATCGCTGCATACAAGTCCATTCCAGCTTTATTACCTCTATACTCTTCGAAATCTATTAGTTTTCTGAATAAGTCAATCAATGTTTCCTGATACATCGGTTTTATTGGATAAAAAGCACAGGTAATCGCTGCTTTTATACCCTCCTTTGCCATACTTGCTAAATCTTCAACACTTCTTCCCTCAGAGTGTATATGGGTGTCAAAACATTTCATATAGCTCACCTGAATTGTTTGTTAAATATTTTATCAAATCACCTTACACTTTTCTCAGCTTTACAGCAGTTCCGTAAGCTAAAAGCTCTGCAGCACCAGTCATCGTTTGGGAAGTTGTAAATCTCACATTAACAACCGCATCCGCCCCAAGCTTTTTAGCCTCATTAATCATTCTGTTCATCGCCTCTCTTCTTGCATCTGCCAGCATTTCTGTGTATTCTTGCAATTCTCCCCCTATGATATTTTTCAAACCAGCTAAAATGTCTTTGCCGATGTGTTTAGCCCTAACAGTATTTCCAAACACAACTCCCAAAATTTCAATCTCATATCCCGGAACAAATTCTGTATTTGTTACTATCATTTCATCCCTCCTATTTTATAACCTCTTCAATAATCTCTTCCCTCTTCCCAAATGAACTGCTCCTCGCTCACGCAAGGAGCTTCGTGGGGAGTTTGCTGCTCAGAGGCAGCCTTATCCACAGGCTGGTTCACACAGCCACTATCCGTTATCCTTCTGGACTCACGGCTCAGAGTATTTAAACCTGACCGCCCACCTCCCCTGCTGTATCCCCTCCCTCTCGGAAGGGGACTTCCCGCCGACAGAGTTAAATACATAACAAACAACTATGTAGGAGAAGGGTGAGGGAATGGAACACGTACTTCCGACCGAGCAGAGATACGTGCCTTTGGAAAAAATAAAGAGCATGCACAGGCAGGCTCTGGAAAATCCAGAAAAATTCTGGGGGGAAATGGCAAAATGTGTGGAGTGGGATAAGAGCTGGGATGTAGTGCTTGAGTGGGACCCTCCCTTTGCGAGATGGTACGTTGGAGGGCTGCTGAACATCTGCTACAACTGTGTGGACAGGCACATAAATGGAAATAACAGAAACAAGGCGGCTTTGATATGGGAAGGAGAGAACGGCACCAGCAGAACGCTGACCTTTTACGAGCTCTATCGTGAAGTGAATAAGTTTGCGAGCGTTTTACTGAACTTGGGTGTTGAGAAAGGAGATAGAGTAGCCATCTACATGCCTATGATACCGCAGGCTGTGATATCGATGCTCGCCTGCACGAGGATTGGTGCAATCCACACCGTGGTGTTCTCAGGCTTTTCTGCCGAGGCGCTCGAAGATAGAATAAACGATTCCAGAGCGAAGGTCGTGATTACTTCAGACATCATGTACAGGAGAGGAAAGCGCATCTCCCTGAAATCCACAGTGGACAGGGCAGTAAGAGAGTGTCCATCCGTGAACTACGTTGTGGTGGTCAAGAGGGGGCATGATTCCGAAGATATCAGAATGGTGAATGACAGAGACTACTTCTGGGATGAGCTGATGTCGGGTGCTAGCAGGTACGTCGAGCCCGAGAGGGTCGAGTCCACTCATCCATCCTTCATCTTGTACACGAGTGGAACCACTGGAAAGCCCAAGGGAGTTGTACACTCTACGGGAGGATATCTGGTGTACGCCACCAAGACCATGGAGTGGACATGGGGTATAAACCCAAGGGACGTATTCTGGTGTACTGCGGATATTGGATGGATAACAGGACACACCTATGTGGTGTACGGCCCCCTCTCTCTCGGTACCACGACCGTAATCTATGAAGGTGCACCCGACTACCCCAGCCCAGACAGATTCTGGGATATTATAGAAAAGCACGGTATAACGGTGTTCTACACCGCACCCACTGCCATAAGGATGCTGATGAAGTACGGGAGTGAATGGGTCAAAAAGCACGACATTTCCACGCTGAGGTTGCTCGGAACTGTTGGAGAGCCCATGAATCCAGAGGCATGGAAATGGTACTATGAGGTGATTGGGGACAAGCGCTGTCCAGTATGTGATTGCTACTGGCAGACCGAGACGGGAGGACACCTGATATACCCACCAGTGGGGGTACAGCTCCTTCCTTTAAAGCCCGGCTCTGTGACGTTTCCGGGCATAGGTATTGATGCCGACATCGTGGATGAGCAGTCAAACTCATTACCCCCAAATAAAAAAGGTCTTCTGGTGGTGAGGAACCCATGGCCTGGGATGCTCATGACGCTCTGGAACGATGAGGAGAGGTACAAGGCATACTGGTCGAGAGTTCCAGGCACGTACTGCACAATGGACTACGCCATAAAAGACGAGGACGGCTATATTTGGATACTGGGGAGGGCAGATGAAGTCCTGAACGTTGCGGGCCACAGGATAGGAACCGCTGAGATAGAACATGTGTTAGTGGCCCATCCAGCGGTGAGTGAGGCTGCAGTCGTAGGAAAACAGGACGAGATTAAGGGGGAAACTCCAGTTGCGTTTGTAGTCCTGAAGGAGGGATATGCCCCCACTGAGGAGTTGAAGTCCGGGTTGATACACCATGTGAAAGCCACGATGGGACCCATCGCGACACCTTCTATACTCTTCGTTGTTGAGAGCCTTCCCAAGACGAGAAGCGGCAAGATAATGAGGCGGGTTCTAAAGGCGGTGGCAAGCGGAAAAGAGCCAGGAGACATCACGACGATAGAAGACGAGGGAAGTATAGAGGAGATAGAGAGGGCATACGAGGAGTTCAAGGGCAAGCTTTGATGTGTGCGGGAGAGTATTTGCACATCCAGTAAGTGCCCCTTCCCTCAAGCCTCGATGGCCGATGGGGTGAGGGTTTTAATGGTTGGATTTATAAAATTAAATGAGGTGGATGCCTTAAGGAATATCTATTCCTGCCTTAATCAGTGCTCTCTTTACTCTTTCTATCTCCTGCTCGAGCCTCTCAAACCTGCTCTCGAGCAGCTCATTGGTCTTATCGAGCTTAGATGAGATGCTTGCAACCTCTTCTTTTACCCCTCTTATCTCTTTCAGTGTCTCATCCTGCTTCTCCAACATCCTATCCTGCTTCTCCAACATCCTATCCTGCTTCTCAAGCGTCATGTCCTGCTTATCGAGCATCCTTCCGCCATAGGTTGCTATCTTTGCGAGCTGCATGGCTGTGAGGTATCTGTAGTATGACTCTGTCCTCATCACATGGCCCCGATAGTCCTCCACCCTCACCTCATCGACCCTTGCATTCTCTGGCCTTCTCTCTTTAATGGCATTGAGCAGAGCCTCTACCTTATCATCATCTGCATCGATGAGCACCTCAACGGCCTGTTTACCGTTGATGATGTGGATGTTGTCGGCAAAGAGCCTCTCTATCTCAAGCGCCTCTGCCAACCCAAGCAGAAAGGGACGGTAGCCAACCTCGTGGAGGTTGCCCTCGATGAGGATTCTCTTCTTCATCATGTTGAGATGATTCCTTTTCTGTTAAATAGTTTCTTGATGATGGAGAAAAATACCAGAGTGGAGAAAACAGAGAGCCCTGCAGAAAGGTTGCTCCTTGGGGGACTAATCGTGTTTGTAAAAAAGCTGAAAGGGCAGCATAACCGCTTCAGGATAGGGCTTGGAGATGTAAAGGAAAGACATGAAAACAAAAGAGGAGCTGCTCAGCACTCTCGAGAAATGCAAAAATTAATATTTTTGAGTGGGAATGGGTGTGCTGCTGATTTGCTGATTTTGTGCTGAGTGCCCACAGTCTGCCGTTTTGCCATTTTGCGCTGATTTTATCCTCAACTGTGATGACCGCACTGTCAGCGAGCACGGCATAGCGGTCGCGGATAGTGCTGTCATCAGTGCTGATTTATCGGATTGTGGTTGAACTGTGGCACCTCAACGGCTCACAGCCACCCTCTCCCCCATCACATAATAGCTCGCCGTATTCTGTATCTTCCCCACTCTCACCCTCATGTCCAGCCCGCTCCCCTCGCTGCAGCTTAACGAAGCTGGCACGTGAGTGGATTAATGGGGTGTGGCTTAACCACACCCCTTAATGCGCTGTATGCCAGCTGGACGACAGCTGTGCTGGCACGTGAGTGGATTAATGGGGTGTGGCTTAACCACACCCCTTAATGCGCTATTTTGCCGGCTTTTGTAAAAAGCCGACGTGAGTGGATTATGGGGGATGGCATAGCCATCCCCCTTAATGCGCTGTTTTGCTGGCTTTTGTAAAAAGCCATGACATAACATTATGAAATGGCATAATCACACAATCAACAGCCTCTGCCCCCATTCCGCCACCACAAAAGGGCTTATATACTGCCAGCCCCTCTCTGGAGGTGTGGTGCCACAGCACCACAAATCAACCGCTGCATAGCGTCTTGCTCCGGTGGTGTAGCTCGGCCAATCATTTCGGCCTTTCGAGCCGAAGACCCGGGTTCAAATCCCGGCCGGAGCATTTCTATCTCTTTTCAGGTCTCGCCCCCAGCAGACCATGGACTGCCCCTGTATAGGCTCGTGATGCTCCGCTCGGGGATTGAATTCACCCAGCACCCCTGACGTACCATGCGATTGGGCTTTTGCTTATGGTCAGTAGTACAACCAGCAAACTTACCCAGAGAAACCACATATTACATATAGCACCCCGAGGCTACAGGGGGCCATGTATCAGGTGGTTCTCATAGGCTTAGGCGGCTTCATAGGTGCCGTGATGAGATTCCTCCTCTCAGGATGGGTTCAGAGCGGGTTTGGTTCATTCCCCATTGGTACACTATTCGTAAACTTCACTGGAACGCTGGGTCTTAGCACCGTGATGTACCTCTCGGAGTATGGAGGGCTGTTCAGCAGTGATGTGAGAATGTTCCTCACAGTGGGCATTATGGGAGCATTCACGACCATGTCCACTTTTGGCTATGAGTCACTAAGACTGCTCGAGCAGAGCGAGATTTTACTTTTTATTGAGAACATAGTGGGAACATTAATATTGGTAATGCTCGCTGCATATTTAGGAAAGATGATGGCAGTCACTATGTGGAGGCTTTGAGATGAAAAAAGAATCCGACGCCATTATGCTCAGAATCTTCGTGGGTGACTCAGACAAGTATGAAGGAAAGCCACTCTACAAATACCTTGTTGAGATGTTCAAAAAGGAGGGCATCGCGGGGGCGACTGTTCTAAGGGGCTTTCTGGGATATGGAAAAACCAGCTGCCTTCATACTGCCTCCATTCTCAGGCTTTCTGCTGACCTTCCAATCGTCATAGAGGTTATAGACTCAGAGGACAAAATCGAAAAAATCAAGGTCAAACTCGGCGAGATTGTAAAGGGGGGGCTCATCACACAGGAGAGGGTGAAGGTCATACTATACGAAGGAGACAGTGAAGAATAGCTTCTGCCAGCTCGTCCCCATCAATGGCCGTGCCCTGTCCTGTCAGCCGCCAACGCCACCCCCTTCCTCATTCCCTCTATTTCCTCTGCCAGCCTTGCCACCCTTTCAATCGCCCTCTCTGGCAAGCCCTTTCTTCTCATATCAGAGAGCGTATCCTCGATGCTCACATACCTCACACCCTCCGTGAGGTTGTCGGCATGGGCAACTATCTTCTCCTCGAGCGTCCTTGGTGTGTAGTCCTTGGGGGGAAGCCCGAGGGCCTCTGCCTCATCCATTTCAATTCCTCCTCCTATGTGACGCTCGATTATGAGGCATATATCCTCGTCAAACCCGAACCTCTCGGCTATGCACGCACCCACCACGGCATGGGCGATGGAGTGGGTATAGGCCCTTCCGAGGTCATGCAGCATGGCACCGCACCGCACGGCCTGCACATCCACGCCATGAGAGAGCACAAGCTCGGTTGCTATCCTGTGGGCAAGCCCCTCGACTGCAACACAATGTGCATACACTTGTGGCTCACATAGCCTTTCCACAAGAGCCCGAGCCTTCTCAAACGTCCTCACGCTTAACCCCCAGTGTCTCCCTGAGCTTGGATATCCGCTCTTCAATCGCCTCTATAACTTCGGTGTTGTCCTCAAACACGAGCATCGAGGAGCAGCTGGCGCACGTGAACTCCATTTCTGCTGCCTCCGCAAAAGGCACTTTATATCCACAGATATTGCATGCATAGAACATGTTGTTTCTTTCATATTCAAGGCGTCTTTCTAGATTAGCGAGCAGTTTTCTCATCTCATTCTCCAGAACCTTGTCTATCCTGGATAGATCAATTCTCCAGAGGTATGTGAGCCACCCACTCTCCTCGTCCTTCTGGCGCCTGTAGGTGGCGAGTTTGTTCTCATAGAGCAAAAATAGGGACTTTCTCACGGTGTTCAGGTTGACCTGAGTTATGGCTGCTATCTCCTCATCCGTTATCTCGCCATTGGGCACCCGCTCCACCATCTGGAACCCTTCCTCCCCAAGCAACCTCAGAAGGTATTCCTTGGCGACGGGGTGAAGACCGTTCTCCTCCCTGTGCATACCGTTTTCACTCATAGTCGTGTCCACGCCTATCCATTCCTTATTTCTGAGTCTGTGTATATATGAGTTGCTCTCATACATCCAACAGCGAGAAGTCCAACCCTTATATATCTTGAGCCTTCAGTTGCTCACATGAGTAAGCAGTTAGCGGTCATAAGGGGAGACGGCGTGGGTCCAGAGCTCATAGGGCTGGCAATGGACGTGATGAGCGCCACTGAGCCAGATGTGGAGATGGTCGTGTGCGAGGCTGGAGCGGAGTGGTGGCAGACGCATGGGGGAGATTCGCTCATCCCAGATGAGACATGGGATGTGCTGTTTGATGCCGATGCATGCTTCAAGGGGGCCACCACCACACCCGGCACCGTGGGGGCTCCAAGGTCAGTGGCTGTATCCATAAGGCAGACATTCGAGCTGTATGCCAACGTTCGCCCCATCAAGACGTTTCCCAACACACCCTGTCCGCTCGGAGAGGTGGACTTCGTGTGCACGAGGGAGGCCACTGAGGGGCTGTACTTTGGGCACGAGGTCGAGATAACGCCCGAGGTTGCGATAGCGATACGCAGAATCACGAGGCACGCCTCTGAGAAGATTGCTGCCTATTCCTTTGCCGAGGCGATGAGGAGGGGGTGGGACACCGTGGTGGCAATCCACAAGAGCAACATCTTACGGCACACGTGCGGGATGTTTCTTCAGGCAATGCGAAGGGTGTCTGAGGAGTTCCCCCACATCAAGCTGTGGGAGTACCATGTGGACAACATCGCCCAGCAGCTCATCAAGAACCCCCAGCTGTTCAACCACAAGGTGCTGGCATCCACCAACCTGTTCATGGACATCATCTCCGAGGAGTGTTCTGCGCTCGTGGGCAGCATAGGGCTGATATACAGCGCCAACATTGGCGACACCTATGCGATGTTCGAGGCTGCACATGGCTCTGCCCCCAAGTACAGGGGTATGGACAAGGTGAACCCCACTGCGACCATCCTTGCTGGGGCATGGGCTCTGGAGTATCTCGGAGATAAGGAGTGTGCCAACGCCATATTCAGGGCTACCGAGGACGTGATATCAGAGGGCAAATATGTCACGTATGACCTGGGTGGCGCTGCCAAGAGCAGCGAGATGGCGAACGCAATCAAATCCAGGGTGAGAGATTATCTATGAGTCCCTTTGGGGCGCTTTCCACCCCCTTCTTTAGCTCCTCCTTTACGAAAAACGCCTCTTCAAATCCCTTTGGAGCCTCACCCTCGTAGCGGGGGAGGATGTGGACGTGCACATGGGGCACCACCTGACCTGCCACCTGTCCGCTGTTGAGGCCAATGTTGAGCCCGACTGCTCCAAGCTCATGTGTGAGCCTGTGTGCCACCTTTCGCACGGCTGCAAACAGCACCCCAGCCTGCTCTTCAGACAGGTCGAGCAGCGTTGCAGCATGTGTCTTTGGAATCACGAGGGTGTGCCCCTTGGCTCTGGGGTTCACGTCCAGAAAGGCGAGCACATTCTCATCTTCATACACTATCGTTGCGGGAACTTCGCCCTTTGCTATCCTGCAGAATATGCATTCCATGCACCATCACCATCCATAGCTCGACTTCAGCCGTGAACTACCACCGCCTTTAGGCGGTGGCTTCCAGCGTTCAGGGTAGGCTTTACGCTTACCCCCTCATCTGCTGGTTCGGGGGGTTCACAGCTCCCCCATCCCGCAGAGCTCATTACCCTGCGGGCTATGTTTATACATGCGTTTAAATCTCGGTCGTATTCCATACCACATTTCGAGCATCTGTAGATTCTACCATCAACTTTTCGGGCAACATGCCCACACCTATGGCATTGTTTTGATGTATTTCTGACTTCTTTTTTGCTTAGATATCTTACCTCTATTCTTTCGAGATTGGCTTTATACTCGATGTATGTTTGAAGCCTCCTGAATGGTAGGGAGTGGAATCTCATATTAAGCTTCTTTGATTTGGTGAAGCTGTCTCTTATTCCCGTTAGGTTTTCCATTACTATGACTGGTCTTGGAAACTGCTTAGCATACTCGACTATCTGATTGGCAATCATGTGAAGTTGCTGGTTGACTATACATCTTTCTTTTCCTCTGAGCTCTTTGACCTTTTTCAGCAACTTCTTTCTCTGGAGGTTTCTCCTGATGTGTCCATAGTTTCCTCTAATTCTCTTGATTTCCTCTCCTCTCCAGAGCTGTCCTTTCATCGGCTTATCTGGGTTGTTTTTGGATACAGCAACGGCAACTGCAAGATTCTTCTCACCCCTGTCTATTGCTATGATTGTTTCTGGTTCGTCGGGAAGCTCAACTTCTTTCTTAAGCACGAAGTGAACATACCACTCTCCATTCTTTTTTACCATCTCCACCGTGCAGAACTGCCACTCTCCTTGTAGAGCCTCCTCTATCAACTTCTGCTGTCTCTCCAAACTTAATCGGTAATGAGATTCTTGTCCTTCTATTCAGGCTTAGCGTAAGCCAGTATGGTGTTAAAACATTGATTGTTTTGGTAAAAGAGTAACACCTCTTGTCGAATCTGATTGATATACTCCCCACCATTGGTTTTTCTGCTTATTGAGGTTGAAGAGTTGCTTCGCCTTTTTATAGCTATTTTCGTGCAGAAATTTCTTTGAAGCTGAGTTAAATCCCAAATACCAGTTAACAAGTTTGAGATATTCTTCCAGACATTTATTCAGAGCTAAAACCTTCTGCTTGTTTGGTTTGAATACTTTTCCTATCACAGTTAACTGGACTTCCTTCTTCATGGGAACATCCCTTAATCTATTTCAAGGATTCAATATCTAAAAATCTTTTTGCCTAATTGTGGCAACCGCAATTCATCCACCGGTTAAAACTGGTGGTCTTCTTGCGGTAGCTTCTATAAAAAGCCCTACCATGGCACCTGTTTTTTTCCCATGAGATACCCAATCACGTTGGAAGCAACGTGGAGCACGGGCGTTATGATGATGACGGCGAGCATCACACCTGTGGTGAACTGCTCGAAGAACCACTCTCTGGCAACGAGGGCAGTGAGCAGCCATGCCCCAGCCACGAAGTCGAGCTGGTCTATGGGAGGTAATGGCGAGCCCCGCTTTAGCCCCAATCTTCGCTTGAAAAAGCTCGCTGCCATGTCTCCCAGAAGAGCGCCAACCGATAGACAGAACACGATGATTCCAGCCTCCAGCCCCTCTCCAAAGGCTGGAAGCCTCACGTCCAAATGTTGCAACGTCTCCTGAGCCGTGGACAGCATCAACATCTGAAGGATGCCCACCCCCACGCCGCAGGCACTTCCAAGGGCAAGCCCTCTAAGAGTCTTGCCATCTCCAAGTGCCCTCCTCCCATCCCACAGCACCAGCCCTCCATCGATCGACCTTCCCCCACCGAACAGAGCGGCAGAGCAGTTGGCCACGTAGGCTGGAAGCATGAGCCAGATGGCGACCACCAAGCTTTCAAGCACCATTACCACTTCCAGCTGTGTAATGTCCGACGAGAATAAAAATACTTGCAACAATGGTGATGAATGTTTATTACAGAGTAATCAACACGTCAAAACCAAAAGAGCGAGTATCAACGGAACCGCATTTGGAAAGCTTTTTATAATGAGACGAGAGTATCAAATTAGCTTGCTATATAGTAAATGGATTTGTAGTCCGTGCTCGCCCTCCAAGAGATGAGCACGGACTGCACATCGGGGTGATGATGCGCGATTTAATGTGTGCTACTTTACGTAAAAAGTTTTGTGTGCTGGGTGCGTGTCGAGTTCGTGTGTGTCGTGTGTGCGCATCTGCGGGGAGCTCACTCATCGTCCACTCATCCTTTTTAGTAGCTCTATAGCCTCCTCCAGCCTGAGTGGTGGCTTCATTCCCGCCTCCGAGAAGAGCCTCACGAGCAGGGGCTCCTTGAGACCATGCGACCGCAGCAGCTGCACATCCGAGAGCACCTTGTGGGTGCCTCCAGAAGATACCACTCTTCCCCCAGCGAGGAGCACGGCCCGCTCACACGTTTCTGCAGCAAACTCCATATCGTGAGTTGCAATCACCTTGGTCTGAGGGAGCTCACAGAGCAGCTCCATGAGTCCCTCTCGCGCCGATGGGTCGAGGTTACTCGTGGGCTCATCGAGGGCGAGCACCTCTGGCTGCATGGCCAGCACCCCAGCAATGGCTGCTCTCTGGCGCTCTCCCTGGCTCAGGTGGTGTGGATGGCGCTTCTGGAACTCCCTGCCCACAAGCCCCACCATCTCCAGCGCCCCTACCACTCTTCTTCTCACCTCTTCTCTGGGCAACCCCATATTGAGGGGGCCAAATGCCACATCCTCCTCCACTGTGGGGCAAAAGAGCTGGTCGTCTGGATTCTGAAACACCAGCCCGACCTTGGAGCGTGCCCAGCGCACGTCATCGTCTACATGGCGACCCAACACATGGACCCTTCCCCGCTCTGGTCTCAGTATGCCATTTAGATGAAGGAGAAGTGTTGACTTACCAGCCCCGTTGGGCCCTATGAGGGCCACCGCCTCCCCCCTCCTTACCGAGAGCGAAACTCCGGCGAGGGCATATCTGTCCTCCCCCGGATAGCGGTACCATACATCATCCAGCATGAGGGCAACATCGTCCTCGCCCCCTCCATCCAGACTCATGAGAACACCCCCATCAGCGACAGCCAGTGCTCTGAGCTCAGGGTACCCAAGCCCAGCAGCAAAACGATTCCGCCCACCACCACATCCCTCCTTTGGAGTGGCATGCTCTCGAGGGTGGGCAGCTCCCCCTTGTAGCCCCTCGATAGCATGGCTGCGTACACACGCTCGCCCCGCTCGTAAGAGCGTAAAAACAAGCTCGCTATAATCATTCCAGCCGTCCTGATGTGCCACATGCTTCCCAGCCATCGCCTCTCGCGAACCGTGCGGGATTCCCACGCCCGTTTCATGGTGGTTATCTCCTCCACCAGCAGGAAGAGATAGCGGTACATGAACGTCATCACCATCAGATATATCCTCGGGACTCTCAGGTGCTCCAGCGCCCTCAGTATGTCGTGAAATGGGGTGGTGGAGGTGAGCACCACCACGCAGAGCACGGCAAGCACGCCCTTGGAGCTCACCCTGGTGAGGACGTCCAGTCCCGTGGGGCTCAGCGTCAGTGTCAGGGGCCCCACCGTGTATAATTCCTTGCCATCCCCGAAGAGCGGTACGAACAGGGCGATTCCGCCAACGAAGGGCATCACCATGAGGGTGCGAGTGAGAGCAAACCGCAGGGGCACACGGGCAAGGATCAGAAGGCACACGAGCACGAGGAACACGATCGCGTACTGGGTGGCGTGCAGAAAGAACAGCGTACGCTCACCCACCCACTCGCTGTAGAGCGGTGCTCTGGAGAGCACCACACCCACCAGCAATCCTAAGAGTGATACCACCTTCACACGGGCGTCCAGCGCGTGAATGGGGCTCTCATTCCATGCATATCTCTCGAGCACGTTGTGCACAGCATATCCCTTCCCTCTGATCACCATGCCTCGGAGGTGGCATTACCCAACCAGCAAACCGCCCGGTAGCTGTTGCATTAATTCGGGTGTTAATTAATCTTACTGCTCAGGGGATAGTTATTACCATGAACAAAAGTTGTTTGGGAGGTGGTACACCTCCCTCACCCTTCCCTGCGGGAGCTCATCAGGCTGGCAATTCCCCATACGAGGGCGAACATCAGCAGCGTGCCGATGATGCCAGCCAGCGAGCCAGATATTGCGCCTCCAACACCAGGAATGGTATAGTCTGGTGCTGGCGCAGGTACGAGCTCCTCTGCTGCGTGTATGAATCCCAAATCCTCTGCAACGCGCTCGAGACCGTCTGGCAGGGGTGATGCGAACACGGAAAGTCCACCAGCCATCAGCAGCGAAATTATCAGTCCCCAGTGCCACCACTTCATACCCATGTTCACCACCTCATATTTTTTCCATCTCCAGCAGGTCTGGCCTCCTTGCCTTCACCATTCCAAGCACCACCGCGGTGATGCCAAACTCTATCAGCCCTATCACCATGTGTACTGACACCATGGCAGCCAGTGCGACGCCCATGGGCACCGTACCAGACAGCCCCAGCTCAATCGCCGTTGCTGCCGATGCCAGAACCACCGCTATCCAGCCCGCAATCCCCCCAGCAATCGGTATGGGCAGACGAGCCCTATCGCGAAGAGCCTTGTAGATCAGGTATCCAAACACCGTGCCGATCAGTCCCATGTTGAATATGTTCGCGCCCAGTGTTGTAATGCCGCCATCCAGAAACACGATGGCCTGCACCACAAACACCGCGCTCATCACGATGGTGGCGGCCCATGGTCCGAGCATTGCTGCCGTCAACACCCCTCCAAGCACGTGGCCAGAGGTGCCTCCCGCAACCGGGGTGTTGAGCATCTGGGCGGCAAATACGAAGGCTGCGAGCACACCCATGAGGGGTACGTGCTTCTCGCTCAGCCTGCCGTTGACCTGCTTTACCGAGTAGCCCAAGATCACAAGCGTGATGAGCCACATAGCCACCCACACTGGGGTAGAAAGAAATCCATCTGGTATGTGCATCCAGTTTCCCTCCTCCACCGCTCCCTCTCTTACTACCTATATATACTTTTTTATTACTTAATACTAAGATTTTTAGTTTTGGTATTACAAAAGGAGAACACATCATGGTATGGGCACATCTCACTGAGGGGCAGACCCATAAGTGTTCAATAACAGGAGATATCTCATCCTCGAGAGGTGTTATGGAAAAACTCAAATAACATAAGATGATGTCATAATCACCCAAGAAGCAAAAGCGATAGACTGCGAGTGATACAACCTCAATGTGAGAGTGCGAAAGGCAAGGGAGCGGCTGAAGTTGGGTTTTGCACAAGAGACAAGAGACGAGATAGCCAAGCCCGGTATGGCGCAGGATTGCTAATCCTGTGGGCGTTTCGCCCTCGGGGGTTCAAATCCCCCTCTCGTCGCTGTATAGCGGTTTTGGGTGTGGCACACCTGAAAAACGCGGAAAATGGTAACCACAGTATAATGCCCAAGGGGGCAGACCACATGCAGGGATTTATGTAGCTGTCAGGAGAATGTTGTGTCCTAACATTGCTAACACATGAACCAGTTGGAGCACGGATAAAGAAAGAGATGCGGAATGTTTTTGTCCGTGCATCATAAATTCAGGTGTCGTCGTATTATGTCCTCTGCCTCCTCAGGGCTTTCGAACACTGTAAAGCCCTCCATCTTTCTCAGGCGCTCTGTGTTCTCCACATCCTCTTTTCTTATCCTGAGCTTGAGGGGCTTTCCATCTGGCAGTGTGGTAGTCACCTCTCCCTCAATCCAGTCAGAGGGCATGATGCAGCACGGCACATGTGCCTTCACCCCCATGATGGCGGCGTTTGTTAGCATGGTGTCGGCAATGCCAGCCACGAGCTTGGCTACTGTGTTGCTGGTGCAGGGGCATATTATCAGCATATCATACTTTCCGGTCTGAAGCCATCCCGCAAGAAAGGGTGAGTTGGCGTTTTTTTCCACCATCACACGGTCAAAGTGCTTCTTCAGCTCATCATGTAGTTTGTAATACTTTACCACCTGCTCTCCGGCCTTTGATAGAAATACATGCACTTCGATGCCGTATTTTTCCCTCACGTGTCTCATCACACCGAAGCTCTCCACTATCCTGTCTCCGCATCCCGTTATTCCCCATGCTACCCTCATATGTACTCCTCATGCTCGATTGTTGCGATGAATCTCCTCAGAGTCTTTCTAAGAGTCTTGAATCCGTACTCGTCCTCCTTGACATCATCAAGCGTGTCCTTCGACCAGAATGTTGCGCCAAGGTTGGCACCAAACGCTCCCCCTCCCACAGGCACGATACCATTGATGATGTAGAATGTGATTATCTGCTGCATAGCCAGCTCCTGCCCTCCCACCCTATCACCCCCCACCGCAATCGCCATTCCCACCTTACCTGAGAACATATTGACGTCCCTTGCGAGGGGAGCCCGCGTCCTGTCGAGAATTGCCTTGAGCTGGGCGCTACACCCACCATTGTACACTGGAGTTGCCATTATTATGCCATCGGCACGCTCCATCATTTCATACAGCTGGGGAAGGTCATCCTCGAACACGCACGTCCCTCCAGTTCTGATACAGTTATCACAGTGAATACAGAAGTTGAGCTTCTTTCCCATCACGTGAAAGAGTTCGGTTGCATACCCCCTCTCCCGAAGATATGAAAGAGCGTGCTCGAGAACGTAATGCGTGGCCCTTTTTCTCGGGCTTGCACAAATCCCGAGAACAAACCTCTCTCCCGATTGCATATGCGCCACCTCCCCCAACATGGGCTAACCAGCGTGGCATCCACCACAGTGCCGTAGCTACATTTTTGTCAACATCATTAATATGTTTTTACAACAAGCCCGAAGGGGAGCACTACGCACTCCCCAACCCCTAGAGGGGTGGAAGCCCCTTGCGTGAGCAGGGGGAGGAGGTCACACCCCCGTTCTATTTCCACCTTACTTTTGGTACATGTGCCCTCAACCACCTCACAATTTCATTCATGCTGATTACAGAGTAATCAACAGTTGCTTACAAAGTAAGCAACTCTGACCACAATGGCAACAGGGAGCACAAAAAATCTTTTCTCTCTTCTTGGCTTGCTATCAGCCTATCCCATAGAGTTGCAGATAGTGTCAAGGGCTACCAGCACGTCATTTAGAGCTCTGCCGCTGACCTGCTGATTCTACGCTGAGTGTCCACCGTTGCCCAATCTTCCATTTTTACGCTGACTTCTGCTTCAGCATCGATAGAGGGTGCCCTACCAGCAATGCTGTCATCACGTGCTGATTTTGATGACAGCGTGATGTCATCGGGCTCAAAATCGATAGGCTGTGGCTTACCATCTGATGTTGTCTTTCCAATCTCAATTGACGCTCAGTGCTTCCTGTGCGGGGAGCCGCAGAGTTGCTGTGGAAAGCTATGAGGGGCTCATAAACTGCCTCACATATTTCTCTTGTTTGCGGTCATATTATGGAAAGATTATTTAAAGAGGCAACGCTATTATGTTGGTAGTGTTTTACCCGGTAATCAACAAAAAACACTTTGAGGTGAAACTATGAAGAGCTATCGGCTCTCTGTAATCATTGAAAAGGATGCAGATGGATACTTTGCGTTCTGCCCTGAGCTTCAGGGCTGCTATACTCAGGGCGAGAGCTATGAGGAGGCTCTGGAGAACATCAGGGATGCCATTCGCCTCCATCTTGAGGACAGGATAGCAAGTGGGGAGGATATTCCTGAGATTGAATCCATTAGCTTGACATCTCTGGAAGTAGTGGTATGAGTGAGAAGCTCCCTCGTGTGCCTGCTGATAAGGTAATCAGGGTCTTGGAGCAGGTGGGGTTTGTCCTCGTCCGTCAGAGCGGAAGCCACAAAATTTACAAAAACAAAGAAGGCAGAAGAGTGACTGTCCCATATCACACAGGAAAGGCTCTGCACCCAAAGGTACTAAGGAGTATCCTCAGGGATGCTGATTTGAGTGTGGAGAGGTTCAAGGAGCTTATGAGGTAGCTTTGCCTGCAGCACTGACTTACCTGCTAATTGCTGCTGATTTATCTGTTGATAACTGATAGATGTGCAATCTAAGGGATGCATCTCACATTTCAGATTTTATTCTCTCCTTATATCAATCTATCGGACCATTAAGGATTGGGGCATATGAGAGGTTTTTAGAAAGACCAACGCTTTTGGATAAAACCCTTCACCAAGAGGTAATGGACACATATGGTAGAGTAAGACACCTCAATGACTTGTTAAACACCATGAATGTTTCTGGAGGGTGGCATGAGTTTAAGGAGTCTTTACCTCTCCGCGAGCTAATTGCTAATGCCGCCAACGAAGTGAAGTCTAAATTAGAAGAGCTTATTAAAAAATTAGATGAGCATATCAAGAAAATGGACTGTTAGGCTTTTCCACCACCTCCCTACTACCCTCCCAAAAACAAAAAAAGAAAGGAGAAAAGACCGCTCAAGAGTACCTTACCACCTCGTCCCCCACCACACAGCAGCTTAACTAAGCTGGCACGTGAGTGGATTAATGGGGTGTGGCTTAGCCACACCCCTTAATGCGCTGTTTTGCTGGCTTTTGTAAAAAGCCATGACATAACATTATGCAAATAGCATAACCCAACAACCAACAACCCCTGCCCACTAAAGAATGTCAGCTCTCCATCCTCAGGGTGCTTTCGCACCTTTACAACATTTTGGCGAGAAAGCTCGTGGTTTGCATGGAGGTCGTTAGTGACCTCTTGTTTGCTCATACATGGGCGAGACTGCTCCAGTTCAGTCGGGGGCTGCCGTGAGCCAGCCCTGATACATTGTGAGGCTCAGGCTCTGGGCTGGTAGTCCTTAAGGGTTTGACTGAGAAACATGAAGCTCGACTTCAGTCGTGGAGTAACTCACACAAACCTCTTTTAATCATCATCCAAACTATCACCCATGAAGGTCAGCATGGGTTCCCTCAATCCCGCAAAGATAGAGGGTGCAAGGCGGGCCCTTCTGAGGCTCTACAGCGATGTGGAGATAGTTCCCATGCCGGTGCGCTCGAAAGTTCCAGCCCAGCCGTTTGGGAAGGACACAATCAAGGGGGCAATCTGGCGGGCCACGTCAGCCTTTTCTCAGGATGTCGAGCTCTCCATTGGCATAGAGGCTGGGCTGTTCAGGTGTGGAGGTGCGGGAGGCTACCTCGACTTTCAGGTGGCGGCGGTGTTCGACGGCACACATCATACTATGGGCTTTGGTCCTGGATTTGCCTACCCCCCATCTGTGATAGAAGAGGTGCTCGAGGGAAGGGAGGTAGGAGAGGTGATGGAGGGGATAAGTGGCATAAAGGGGCTTGGAGAGAGAGGTGGAGCGGTGCACTTTCTCAGCAGGGGCGCCATATCGAGGGTGGAGCTCTCTGAGATGGCGGTGCTCATGGCGATGATACCCCGTATAAGAGGAGAGCTATATGGGTGAGTCCTCGATATCGGAGTTGTTGAAGAATTCGCACACTTGTCAGCATCCTTTTCGGGGGTGCATGAGTATGACTTTCATAGCATGAGTATGACTTTCATATTCAGAGTGCACCACAGCTTTTATAACCCTGATACTCAAGTCAGCCGGTATGAAGTTCACGAAAGATGAGATAGCTGGGGTTCTGCTAACAAAGCTCCAGCCGACCAGCGATGATGTGCTCGCAGACATCGGCTGCGGAAGCGGGCGCATCTCTGCGTTCTTCTCACCCTACGTGAGGAAGGTGTATGCCGTGGAGAACGATGCCAAGGCTGCACAGGGCGCAGCGCAGTACCTTTCTGCTTATCCCAACGTGGAGGTGCTTCACATGGATGGAAGGGAGTTTGTGAGCCAGCACAACTATGACCTTGTGTTTTTTGGGGGAACGCAGGGCATCTCGGAGATGCTTGAGCATGCGGTAAGCCGCGCAAGGCGGGTGGTCGTGAACGCAGCAAGGCTCGAGGTCGCCTCATCGGTGATCACGCAGATGAGACAGCTGGGCGTGTTCAGCGAGGCCCTCATCCTGAACATCTCAAAGAGCTATGAGCTTGCAGAGGGCACTGCCTTCAAGAATCTGAATCCCGTATTCATGGTGGTGGCATGCTGCTCGGAGTAGGGCTCGGGCCTGGTGACCCCGAGCTGCTCACCTACAGGGCAGTAAGGGCAATTCGAGAGGCAGACGAGGTCATCGTGCCCGGCAAGATGGCGTATGCACTCATAGCCCATATACGCGAGCCGCGGACTGTGGAGTTCCCAATGGGAAGCGGCATCGAGGTGGCAAAGAGGCTTGGGGCAGAGCTGGCAGAGCGCTGTGAGGAGGAGGATGTGGCATTCTGCTGTATCGGGGACCCTTCCCTGTACTCCACATTCCAGTATGTGGCAGGAGAGGTGAGCGCGAGAAACCCGAGGGTGCGAATCGAGACCGTGCCGGGCATAACTGGGGCATCGGCAGCCCTCTCGAGGCTCGGGCTGTTCGTGGACGACTCACTGCTCATCACCACCAGTACATCCTTGGAGGCGAAGATGTGTGTGGTGCTGAAGGCAACTCGCCCAAGGGAGCTCGCAGAGCAGCTAAGGCAAAGGGGATACCGCGAGTTTTTCCTTGCGGAGAGGGTGTTCATGGAGGGCGAGCGCACTGAGCATCTGGATGAGCTGCCAGAAACGTCCAGCTACTTCACGATGGTGGTGGCAAGAAAATCATCGTCTGATGAGCAGCATGACGAGGTCTGAGCGGATGTCCACATCCCGAGCCCTCGCCTCCACCACCCTCTCGTCCTCCAGCCCGAGGTTTTCGAGCAGCACCACCTCCCTGTCCCCAAGCCGTTGGACATCGAACCTCGAATCTGCCAGCACCAGCACATCCCTCAGGGAGAGTGCCTTCTCAATCTCCTCATAGGCGCTCTTGCCATGGGCATCCACCACCACCACCTCCGCAAGGTCCACGCGAAGACGGGCAAGGGCGAGCTGCACACACGAGATGCCGGGCTCCACCACTCCCGAGAGCTTCGTTCCCAGTCCTGCCACCATGGGGTCTCCCGTGGACAGCACCACCACATTCATGTGCTCCCCCTCCTGCTGGATGCGTGCATACACTTCCGGGGTGAACCTCGTCATCTCCACCCCATCCACACCTGCAAGCCGCAGGGCTCTTTTGCTGCCGTATATCACATCCGCCATTCTCAGAAGGGCCCTTGCCCGCCCGGTCAGGTGCCCCTTTACAACACCCACCCCAACGATGTGCACCGTCATATGAACACCACATCCTCCACGCCCTCATTCAACTCCCTTGCCTTGGAGAGCACCGCTCTGTAGTGTTCCTCAGTGGGTCGCATGCCACCAAGGAGCTTACCCTTCAGCTCTGGCATTGCCCACTTGATGAGGAGGGACGGCATGCCGGCGATGATGATGCTCTGGGCGCTGAGGTGGCAAAGCGGCTCATCGAGATACACCCCAAACACGAAGGGCTGATAGCCTTTGAGGTTCTCACGGCTCCAGCCCCATCCCCTCCTTCCCGTGGTGAGCACCACCTTGTCGTACTGTGCGGCTATCTTCAGCTTCGTGTCCACCAGCCTTTTACCCCAGGGCTCCACGAGCCCCGTGCTTCCCAGGAGAGAGATTCCATCCTTGATGCCAAGCCGCGGGTTATCGGTGTGGGCTGCCACACTGGCGCCCCTTGGCACCTCTATGTGCACACCACCCTCATATCCGTACTCCCGAGAATATCGTTCGAGGTTTTCCTCAAGCTGCCTTCTCACACTCGAACTCACCGACTTTGTGCCATCCCGCTTTATGCCTATGCCCCTGCCAAACACAAGAGCCCTTTTTGTTCTCTCTGCCACCACCTCTATGCCATCTGTGGCATCAAAGGCATGGTCTCCAGAGAACTTTACCGCCATGGCACGTTTGCCATCCACCCTCACATCGAGCTCGAGTGTTAGCCCCATGGGGGTGCTCACCTTCACGTGTGGCTCGAGCGATATTGCACCACACAGGGCGGCACACGCCGTGGTTCCCGTAGTGATGCCCCTTCGTATCCACCCATCTTCGCTCAGAATAAAAAGCCCACTTGCTATCTTTCTTTCCACTTCTGCTCTCGTCTCGAGCTTTGCCCTCTGGCTAATCCACTGTCTTGGGTAACGGTAGTGCTCCAGCGGATCGATCATGCCTTTGCAAGATTTATAAGGCCGTTGACGATGGCAACACACAGCGTGCTTCCACCCCTCGTGCCGATGCTCGTTATGGAGGGGATGGCAAGCTCCCTTATCATCTCCTTGGATTCTGCGGCGTTCACGAACCCCACGGGCGTGGCGACGATCACGGCAGGGGAGACGCCCTCCTCCACCAGCCTGCACAGCGTGAGCGCAGCCGATGGGGCGTTGCCAATCGCCACCATTGCCCCATTGAGCTCCTCTCTGAGGTTGAGCATGCCCATTGAGGTGCGGGTGATGCCTGCCTCTCTGGCTCCATCACAGTGTTCCACCGCAGAGAGCACCTCTGCATCGGTGTTTATACCCACCTTGACCATTCTCACATCGGTTATTATCTTGCTCTTCTTTCTCACTGCCTCGATGCCCGCCTCTACGGCATTGCCCCTGAACGCTATCAGCTCCCTCATCTGGGGGTCTCCGGTGGCTATTATGCATCTTTTCAGGATGAAATCCTCCGGAGAATCTCCACTCACGTATCTCTCAACGATTTGGTAGCTCCTGTGCTTTATCTGGCTCGCCTCTTCGGTCACGTCCCCCATATCTATCCTCATGCCATCACCTGTAGATGTACTTTCTGGCATACCCTCTTGGAGTTATCATCACCCCATCGTCGATGCGGGTCTCTGAGCTACCCACAACGAGAAGTGTGTGCATGTCCACCAGCTCTGGAGACTCGAAAAGCTCGGAGGCGCTCGATATGCACACCCGCTCTCCCTCCCTCATCGCATTCTTCACCACCCCTATGGGCGCATCACCCCTCTCCGAGAGCACGATTTCGAGTGCCTTCAGCAGGTTGTCCCCTCGCTGTCTGCTCGAGGGGTTGTAGATTACCACGACAAAATCGCCATGCAGGGCGCATTTCAGCCTTTTCTCTATCACCTCCCATGGAGTGAGATGGTCGCTCAGGCTTATCACCACGTGGTCTCCGCTGATGGCACAGCCCAGCAGTGGAGAGGCTGCACACAGTGCTGTGATGCCGGGAATGACCTCATAGCACACGTCGATGTTTCGCTTGTGGATGTACTCCACCACGAGGGACGCCATCCCGTATATCGAGGGGTCTCCACCACTCACGAGGCTCACGATGCTGTTTGTTGCCAGCTCGCACGCCCTCTTCACCCTGTTGACCTCCTGCCCCATACCGCTCTCGATGATCTGGGCACGGGTGAGATGGCGTATTCGCTGGGTGTACGTCCTGTGCCCCAGCACGTACTCGGACTGCTCAAGTGCCCTGAGCGCCCTCAGTGTGAGCATGTCCTCCATGCCCGGTCCAATCCCGACCACGTACAGCTTACCTTGAGATGGCAACGGTCACTCCTCCATACACCCTCTTGGGAAGCAGCAGCTCGCCGTGCTTTGAGTAGAGCAGTGAGCACGCCTCGGCAACGCTGTTTAACCCCACGATGTTCGCCCTCGAGCCGCTGGGCACAGAGATGGAGTTCAGCTCCTCGGCTGATGCGAACATCAGGGGCTTTTTGAGCGTGTCCGCCGCCTCGATGAGCCCTTTCTCGTCTTTCTTGAGCTGGGCAGTGGCAATCACCCGTATGTCTTTGGGGCTGGCATCCAGCTCGGCGAGGGCGCTCAGCAGCGCATCGAGCACCTCCTGCGCCCCAATCCCTCTGCGACAGCCCACGCCTATGCTCAACCCCTCCTCGTACTCCATGGCAGTGGTTATCACGGGGGTCATCCCCAGCCCCTCGAGCATGTGTGCCACATCGTTGGCACCATGGTGGCCACCGAGGATGGGAATCGCATACCTCATTGGCTTGTCCACCACCACCACCGCCGCGTCCGTCCACTTGCTCCTTAGATGGGGACACATTCCCCTCACCACGATTCCAGAGGGCATGTAGGCCACGATGCAGTCGTAGCTCACAAGCGTGCTCCACACACCATCGGTGTAGAGCACCACCTCTGCCGAGAGGTGCTCTGATATGCGCCGCAGTGCAGCAACGTCCTTTTCAAACCCCACAACGGCTATGCGTATAGCACAGACCTCCTGAATCCCTCGAGGCTCCTCCCGATTATCAGCGTGGCGGTGCGCTCTATTCCGGCCTTGTGCACCTTCTCTGGGATGTCCTCCAGCGTTCCCCTCACCACACGCTCATCCTCTCTCGAGGCATGATACACCACGGCAGCTGGTTCATCCATGCCCCGTATGGCTCCCACCACCTCACACACGTAGTCCACCTTGTCGATGCCCAGCAGCACCACCAGCGTGCACGGCAGCGCAGCAAGCTCCCTTAAGTTGTCGTGCTCGAGCGTCTTTCCCGCAGGGCGGGTGATGACCACAGAGGGTGCGAGGGAGGTGAGCTCAGCACCGAGGGCTGCGGCAGACGCAAACACGCTGCTGACGCCCGGCACCACCTCACACTCTATACCCCTCATCGCCAGTGCATTCATCTGCTCGGCTATCGCCCCATACACGCTCGGATCTCCACTTTGAAGCCTGACCACCTTCTTTTTAGCCCTTATGGCATCCTCTATCGTATCGGCAATCTGCTCAAGGCTCATCCCGTAGCTGTTCACCTTTTCAGCGTCAAACTCCGATAGAAACTCCTCTCCGATGAGCGAGCCCGGATATATTATCAGGTCAGCCTCCTTGAGCAGCCTGTATCCCCTGAGAGTGAGCAGCTCGGGGTCACCAGGTCCAAAGCCAACAAAGTAAACCTTCATTGAGTAATCATCAAACAGTTTGACGTATATATAGGTTGTCCCAGGCTTTGTTAGTCGAGGCATACTCGGTCGGCAGTGATGATGGTTTTTACCAGCATTTATGCTCACAACCCGACAGGCGCATTGGCTCTCTACAGCCTATACGGAGTGTGCATCCCAAACTACTTTACAGTCCCCCCAAACTACTTTATAGCCCACTTCATATGTGGGTGTGATGAGGGTTGCAAAGAGAATCCTCAAGGGCAGCGAGGGCGAGATTGCGCTCGTCCCCGACACACTGGACGACCTCTGGCACTTGAGATACATCATTGAGAGGGGAGACCTCGTGTTCTCCACCACGAAGCGCACGCTTCAGGGTGCATCCGACAAGCTGCGTCCCGAAAAGCTCGAAAAGAGCGTGGTCAGGCTGGGCATTAGGGTGGAAAAGGTGGAGTTTCACAGGTTTGCCAACAGACTGCGCATCCATGGGCTCATCGAGCATGGGGTCGATGTGGGCTCACACCACACCCTCAACATCGAGGAGGGCACGGAGCTGTCCATTGTGAAGGTGTGGAAAAAGGAGCAGCTTGAAAGGGTAGCAGAGGCCGTCAAAGCATCGCAGCGGGCAAGTGTGGCGATACTCACGATAGAGGAGGGGGATGCCGAGCTCGGACTCGTAAGACAGTATGGTATAGAGTCCGTTGCCTCTGTGAGGGTCTCCTATGGCAAGGACAGGGGCAGCTCAAGAGAGGAGTTCTTTGCAAAGGCGCTCGAGCTGCTGAGGGGCGTGGATGCCGAGAGGGTGGTGGTGGCAGGCCCCGGCTTTACCAAGGATGACTTTTTAAGTTTTGTTGGGCAAAAGATGCCAGAGCTTGCCTCCAAGATGGTGCTCGAGAGTACTCTCTCGAGTGGAAAGGCTGGCTTTCTGGAGGTCGTAAAGCGCGGCGCCCTCAAGAGGGTGATGCAGGATGAGAGGCTGGCAAGGGAGGGAGTGCTCATGGACGAGCTGTTGCAGAGGATTGCCACCGGTGGTGCCGTGGCGTATGGCATCGATGAGGTGAAAAATGCCGTGGACATGGGGGCAGTGGACACACTGCTGGTGGCTGACGAATGGCTGAGAGGGGAGAGGGAGAGCTGGGATGTGGACTCTCTGCTGCTCACCGCCGAGAGCTGTGGAGGAAGAGTGGTGGTGCTCTCGAGCGAGTTTGAGCCCGGAGAGAGGCTCATGCACCTTGGAGGTGTGGCTGCCCTGCTCAGGTACAAGCTGGAGTGGGGCAAGGCTTAAATACTATGCCCCCACGATGGGAGGCGGTGGAGGCGAGCTTAGCTGGTGTTTTCCAGTGTGCAGTTTTGGTGGCATGGGTAAGTGGACGTTATCGCTGCTAAGTGAGGCACGGAGTGGGGCTCGTAGCTCAGCTTGGCAGAGCATCTGGCTTTTAACCAGGTGGTCGTGGGTTCAAGTCCCACCGAGCCCGTCATAATGCTTAGAGCTCCACCAGTGGGGTATGAATGATGACGCAAATCAATGTGCTCGAGCATGAGATGGTACCTCATCACGAGGTGCTGAGTGAGGGTGATGTCAGGGCAGTACTTCAGAAATATGCCATCAGCAAGGAGGACCTGCCAAAGATAAGGGTGGACGACCCAGCAGCTCAGGCGGTGGGGGCACAGGTGGGAGACGTTCTGAAGATAACTCGAGTGAGTCCCACAGCTGGCACATTCGTGGCGTACAGGCTGGTAATTGAGTGAGGTGGCACATGCTGGACAGAAGGGCGCTATCCGAGGCATACTTTACGAGGGATAAGCTTGTGAAGCATCACCTCGATTCGTTCAACGAGTTTTTGGACAGGGGACTCCAGCGAATTGTGGACGAAGAGGGCATCATTGAGACCAACATCGAGGGCACCTATGTGAGGTGCGGGAAAATCTCGGTGGGAAAGCCCATAGTGAGGGAGGCAGATGGCTCCCAGACAATTCTCTATCCCAACATGGCAAGGCTGAGGAACATCAAGTATGCCGCACCCCTCCATCTCGAGATGCAGATATATCAGAATGGCGAGCCAGCCACGGGGATGGAGGTTGCCGAGATAGGACAGCTCCCAGTGATGCTGCTCTCCAAGGCGTGCAACCTGTATGGTCTCTCAAAGGATGAGATTGTGAAGATGGGCGAAGACCCTCTGGACCCCGGTGGGTACTTCATAATCAACGGAGCAGAGAGGGTGATCATCACCCTCGAGGACCTTGCCCCCAACAAGATATTCGTGGAGAGGGCCGAGCAGTATGGGGAGACAATAGAGGTGGCCAAGGTGTACTCTCAGAGGGGGGGCTACAGGGCGCTTACCACAGTGGAGAGAAACCGCAAGTCCATTCTCGAGGTTTCATTCCCCTCCATAGCCAACAGCATGAGCCTCATTACCATGGTCAGGGCGCTTGGCCTCGAGACTGATGAGGAGATTGTGAGGGCAGTATCCGATAACCCAGAGGTGATAAAGTACGTGCTCGAGAACCTCGAGGAGGCAGAGGTGGAAACACAGGAGCAGGCCCTCAGTGTTCTTGGAAGTAAAGTGGCCACTGGGCAGGCAAAGGAGTATCAGATTAAACGTGCTAACTACGTGCTCGACCGCTACCTGCTACCACACATAGGCACTGATGAATCGGACAGAAAGGCAAAGGCGAGGTACCTGTGCCGCATGGCTGAGGCCGTGCTCGAGCTCGCACTGGGCATGCGTCCCGAGGACGACAAGGACCACTATGCCAACAAGCGTCTGAGGCTATCTGGTGACCTCATGGAGGAGCTGTTCAGGGTGGCGTTCAACAGACTAACGCGAGACATCAAGTATCAGCTCGAAAGGGCAAGCATGCGCAACCGCGAGCTCACTGTGAACACCATTGTTAGGAGTGATGTGCTCACCGAGAGGCTGGTGCATCCGCTTGCCACTGGCAACTGGGTGAGTGGCAGGACGGGCGTCTCCCAGCTGCTGGACAGGACGGACTACATTTCCACCCTCTCCCATCTTCGAAGGGTGATATCGCCGCTGTCCCGTACCCAGTCCCACTTCGAGGCTCGAGACCTGCATCCCACACAATGGGGAAGGCTGTGCCCCTCTGAGACCCCAGAGGGTCCCAACTGTGGTCTGGTGAAGAACTTTGCCCAGATGGTGGAGCTGTCCACGGGCACTGACCAGCAGAAGGTGGTGGACGTCCTTCATGAGATGGGAGTGCGCATGGGAGGTGATGCCCTGTGAGCGAGGATGCGAGGGTGTATGTGGATGGAAAGCTCATCGGGGAGCATCCAGATGGCAGATGGCTCGCAGAGCACATAAGGGCTGAGCGAAGAAGGGGCAGAATCTCAACACAGGTGAACGTGGTGTACTATGAGGATGTGAACGAGGTGTACATCAACACCGACAGCGGAAGGGCCAGAAGACCTCTCATAGTGGTAAAGCCCAATGGCAGAGGCGGATGTGAGCCGCTTGTGACCGAGGAGCACATCGAGAAGCTCAAGAAGGGGGAGCTGAAGTTTGATGACCTCGTTCAGATGGGGCTCATCGAGTATCTCGATGCGGAGGAGGAGGAGAATGCCTTCATTGCAATAAACGAAGAGGACCTCGCAAAGAGCGATAGCTACACCCATCTTGAAATCGACCCGGCACTGATACTGGGAATAGCTGCAGGGCTCGTGCCCTATCCAGAGCACAATGCCTCGCCGAGGAACACCATGGGTGCTGCGATGGTCAAGCAGTCGCTGGGTGTGGGCGCCGTGAACTTCAGGCTGAGACCAGACACGAGGGGGCACCTGCTTCACTATCCACAGCGAGCGCTGGTGCAGACCAGATGTGCCAAAACGATAGGCTTCGATGAGCGACCCGCTGGACAGAACTTTGTGGTTGCGGTGCTCTCCTACGAGGGATACAACATCGAGGACGCCCTCATAATGAACAAGGGCTCCATCGAGCGTGGGCTTGGCAGAAGCCACTTCTTCCGCACGATGGAGGGTGAGGAGAGAAAGTACCCGGGCGGTCTTGTGGACAAGTTTGAGATACCAGATGCCGAGGTGCGGGGAGCAAGGCCAGACAGCGCATACGCCCATCTGGATGAGGATGGGCTGGCAAGCCCGGAGACCTATGTGGGACCCAATGCCGTGCTCATAGGCAAGACGAGCCCACCGAGGTTTCTCGAGGAGCCCTCCGAGATAGGGCTCTCCCCACAGCAGCGGCGTGAGGCATCCATCACGATGCGCTCCAACGAGAAGGGTGTGGTGGACACCGTAATTCTCACAGTATCCACAAATGGCGAGCGGCTGGTGAAGGTCAAGGTCAGAGACCAGCGAATTCCAGAGATAGGGGACAAGTTCGCCTCCCGCCATGGGCAGAAGGGTGTTATAGGATTAATCGTGCCCCACGAGGACATGCCGTTCACTGAGGATGGCATCGTCCCAGACCTCATAATCAACCCCCATGCCATCCCCTCGAGGATGACTATCGGGCACGTGCTGGAGATGATCGGTGGCAAGGTGGCCTCACTCAGGGGCGAGGTGGTGGATGCCACGCCGTTCTCTGGTGAGACCGAGGAGCAGCTGAGAGCCGAGCTTCAGCAGTATGGCTTTGCCCACACGGGTGAGGAGGTGTTCTATGATGGCACTACCGGGGAGCGGATGAAGGCGAACGTGTTCGTTGGCGTGATTCTGTATCAGAAGCTTCACCACATGGTGGCCTCCAAGATGCATGCTCGCTCCCGTGGGCCAGTGCAGGTGCTCACCCATCAGCCGACCGAGGGGCGTGCCAGAGAGGGTGGCTTGAGGTTTGGCGAGATGGAGAGAGACGTGCTCATAGGCCATGGAGCCACATTGGCTCTTAAGGAGAGGTTGCTGGACGAGTCCGATAAGGTGGTGCAGTGGGTGTGTGCCAAGTGCGGCATGATTGCCACATACAACTACCGCCGCAATGTGGCGTACTGCCCAATATGCGACTCTGAGAGCGACATCTATCAGGTGGAAATGTCGTATGCGTTCAAGCTGCTGCTGGACGAAATAAAGTGTCTGGGCGTGGCGCCGAGACTGGAGCTGGCGGATGCGGTGTGAGGTGGTAAGATGTACAGTGCCCCAAAGCGCATTGACAAGATAAGGTTCGGGCTCATCTCCCCCCAGGAGTTTCGGAAGATGTCTGTGGTCAGGGTAATCACCGCAGACACATACGATGACGATGGTTTTCCGATTGACATGGGGCTGATGGACACGAGGCTTGGGGTGATAGACCCGGGCCTGCGGTGCAAGACCTGTGGCGGACGAGCAGGCGAGTGCCCCGGACACTTCGGACACATCGAGCTCGTGGCTCCCGTGATTCACGTGGGCTATGTGAAGACCATCAGAAAGCTGCTGAGAGCGATATGCCGCGAGTGCTCAAGGCTGATGCTCACTGAGGAGAAAAAGAGCGCATTTCTCGATGAGATAAAGAGGAGAAGAAAGCTCAAGCAGCCCATCGATGACGTGGTAAGGATGGTGTACGCAGAGGCACGCAAGAGCAGCATATGCCCCTACTGTGGTGCCGAGCAGGGGGAGATAAAGTTCGAAAAGCCCACGAGCTTCTATGAGGATGGCGAGAAGCTCATGCCCACCGAGATACGAAGCCGCTTTGAGAAGATGACCGACGACGACATTCGGGTGCTGGGGATGGACCCCCAGAATGCCCGCCCAGAGTGGATGATTCTGAAGGTGCTGCCCGTGCCCCCAGTGACCGTGAGACCCTCCATCACCCTTGAGAGCGGTCAGAGGAGTGAGGACGACCTCACCCACAAGCTGGTGGACATCATACGCATCAGCCAGCGGTTTCAGGAGAACAAGGAGGCCGGAGCCCCCCAGCTCATCGTGGAGGATCTGTGGGAGCTGCTCCAGTACCATGTGACCACCTTTTTGGACAACGAGGTCTCTGGCGTGCCCCCTGCAAGGCACAGGTCTGGAAGGCCCCTGAAGACCCTGTCCCAGCGGCTGAAGGGCAAGGAGGGCAGGTTCAGGGGAAGCCTCTCTGGAAAGAGGGTGAACTTCTCGGCAAGAACGGTCATCTCGCCAGACCCCAACCTGAGCATCAACGAGGTGGGAATTCCCCAGCGGGTGGCAGAGCAGCTGACCGTCCCCATCAACGTCACACACCTCAACATAGAGGAGTGCAGAAGTTATGTTAGAAGGGGCAATGAGCACCCGGGTGCCAACTACGTGGTGCGTCCCGATGGTAGAAGGGTGAAGGTGATGGAGGCAAATGCCGAGGAGCTCGCCGAGATGCTCGAGCCCGGCTGGATAGTGGAGAGGCAGCTCAAGGACGGCGATATAGTGCTGTTCAACAGGCAACCCTCACTGCACAAGCTGTCCATCATGGCACATCAGGTGAGGGTGCTTCCAGGAAAGACATTCAGGCTGAACCCCGCGGTGTGTCCACCCTACAATGCCGACTTTGACGGAGACGAGATGAACCTGCACGTGCCCCAGACGCAGGAGGCTCAGGCAGAGGCATGGATGCTCATGAGGGTGCAGGAGAACATACTCTCGCCACGGTTTGGAGGACCCATCATAGGCGCAATTCACGACCACATCACGGGCATATACCTGCTGACAAGAGGAGAAAAACACTTTTCAAAGCGCGAGATGGTGCAGCTGCTCAGGACGTGTGGCATCACCACCCTCGGGGAGCCTGCGGGCATTGACGAGCATGGAAATCCCTACTGGACTGGGAAGCAGGCGTTTTCGCTCATCCTGCCCTCAGATTTGTGCTTGAGCTTCAGAAATGGGCTGTGTCAAAACTGCTCCCAGTGCAAGAAGGAGGAGTGTGAGCACGAGGCGTATGTGGTGATAGAGAATGGGAAGCTGATATGTGGTGCGATAGAGGAGAAGGCAATAGGTGCGTTCAAGGGCATTTTGCTCGATTACATCGTGAAGCACTATTCCTCCTCGAGGTCGGCGAAGTTCATCGACCAGCTCACCAAGCTTGCCATACGCTCCATCATGCAGGCGGGATTCAGCTTTGGCATCAAGGACGAGGACGTGAGCCCTCAGGCGATTGGGCAGATTGAGGAGGTGATAGCCAACGCAGAAGAGAAGGTCACCCAGCTCGTGCAGGCGTACGAGAACGGTGAGCTCGACCCACTTCCTGGAAGGACACTGGATGAGACCCTCGAGCTGCTCATCATGCAGGAGCTGGGAAGGGCAAGAGACCAGGCAGGACAGATAGCGGGAAGGGAGCTGGGCTTGGACAACCCAGCCGTGATAATGGCCCGCTCGGGTGCGAGGGGCTCGATGCTCAACCTCACCCAGATGGCGGGATGTGTGGGTCAGCAGGCAGTGAGGGGTGAGCGTATCCAGAGGGGTTATGCCAAGAGAACCCTCCCCCACTTCGCACCGGGAGACCTCGGGGCAGATGCCCATGGGTTCGTGAGGGCGAGCTACAAGCGGGGGCTCTCCCCGACCGAGTACTTCTTCCATGCGATTGGAGGCAGAGAGGGGCTGGTGGACACGGCAGTGCGAACGTCCCAGTCGGGTTATCTGCAGCGCCGCCTCATCAACGCCCTTCAGGACTTGGAGGTACAGTACGATGGCTCAGTTCGTGAGACGAGGGGTGTTGTGGTGCAGTTCAGGTATGGAGAGGACGGCATAGACCCGGCAAAGAGCGGATACTGTACTCCCACAGTGATGCGTGAAATCGTGGAGAGCGTGACTGGCAGGAGGGTGGAGTAGATGGCGGTATCTGAGGAGACCATAAGAAGGGCTGTTGAGGCAACACAGCTTCCAGAGAGTCTTAAAAACGCCCTCATCGACAGCTGCATCAGGGCAGAGGTCAGCAGGCTGGAGCTCGACGAAATCGTAAAGAGGGCTGTGGAGGTGTACGAGCGCTCTCTGATGGAGCCCTGTGATGCTGCTGGAGTGGTGGCAGCCCAGTCAATAGGCGAGCCTGGAACGCAGATGACGATGCGTACGTTCCACTATGCTGGTGTCGCCGAGATTAACGTCACGCTGGGGCTTCCAAGGCTCATAGAGATACTCGATGCCAGAAAGGACCCCAGCACACCCATGATGACCATCTATCTCAAGGATGGAGCAGACAGGGAGAAGGCAAGGAAGGTGGCCCTCGATATTGAGGCAACGCCCATCTCCAGCATTGCATCGCTCGATGCAGACCTCAACAACATGAGAGTGGTGGTGCGCCTCTCCGAGGATAGACTCAAGGAAAGGGAGCTCACCGCTGAGCGTGTGTTCGAGGTGATGAATGCCGAGCTAAAGGACTGCGTGCTGGAGCAACGGGGCCTCGAGATAATGGCACAGCCCAGTGAAGCCTCATACCGCAGCCTCATGCAGCTCGTGAAGACCATCGAGGGGCTAATCTTCAAGGGCATCAAGGAGATTCGCAGGGTGGTCATCAGAAAGGAGGATGATGAGTACGTGCTGTATGCCCAGTACAGCTATAAATCGACAGACAGACGTACCCGAAGAAAGCTCACACCACTGGAACAAGTGATGTTGCACCCAGATGTGGATGCAAGAAGGACGAAGACGAACCACATCATCGAGATGTATGAGGTGCTGGGCATTGAGGCTGCCCGTGCAGCCATCATCCGCGAGGCCACCGACACCCTCAGAGAGCAGGGGCTCACTGTGGACATCAGGCACATCATGCTGGTGGCGGACATGATGACGGCAGATGGCGAGGTGAAGGCCATCGGAAGGCACGGTGTCTCTGGAGAAAAGGCGAGCGTGATGGCAAGGGCTGCCTTCGAGGAGACTGTGAACCATCTGCTGGATGCCGGGGTGGAGGGCACGATAGATGAGCTCAAGGGTGTGACCGAAAACGTCATCGTGGGGCAGCCCATAAGGCTTGGCACGGGAGATGTGCACCTGGTGGCATTGCCATTCCGAGACGTGATGAAAAGAGCTGCAGAAAGACAAAAGGATTAAATATCAGGGCCTGTTAGGGGGTGGAAATGATGTCGATGGGTATCAACCCGATGGGTATCAACCTCAATAAGGAGCTCATGTCCGCCGTGAAGACTGGAAAGGTGCTGCTGGGCTCCAAGCAGAGCCTCAAGGCAGTGAGCGCTGGAAATGCCAAGCTCGTTGTGGTCGCATCCAACTGTCCCCCGTCGGTGAAGAGGAGGTTGGAGGAGGCCAATGTGCCCATCATTCGGTTTGATGGCACGGGCGTGGACCTTGGAACGGTGTGCGGTAAGCCCTTTGCCATCGCAGCCCTCGCCATAGTGGAGGAGGGTGAGTCTGAGATACTGGCTGGTGTTAGGTGATGGGTGAGATCAGGCTTACAGAGGAGGAGATGAGATACATCTCCGTTTTTGAGGGCATTACGGGAGCACATGCCATAGATTGCTTCTTGGACGATGAGGCGCGTAAGGTGGTGTTTGTGGTAAAGGATGGCGAGATGGGGCTTGCCATAGGCAAGGGCGGTGCGCACATCCAGAAGGTGAGGGAGGTCCTCGGGAGACATGTGGAACTCGTGGAGTTCTCTGAGAATGCCGAGCAGTTTGCAAAAAACCTTATAAAGCCAGCCACCGTCAGGAGCGTTGAGTTCGTGGAGAGAGATGGAAAGCGAACTGCCTACGTCGAGGTGAAGGATGATGAGAAGGGCCTCGCCATAGGCAAGGGCGGAAAGAATGTGCTAAAGACGAGGCTGTTTCTGAATCGACATCATGATGTGGATAACGTGGTGATAGAGTAGGGGGAGCTGCAGTGGGAAGAGGAAAGTACACGGCAAGAAAGCTAAAGCAAGACAGAAAGCGGTTCAGATGGTCTGATGAGGACTACATAGCGAGAGCACTCGATCTTAGAAGGAAGGCAGACCCACTTGGAGGTGCCCCTCAGGCAAAGGGAATCGTGCTCGAGAAGGTGGGCGTGGAGGCAAAGCAGCCCAACTCTGCCATCAGAAAGTGCGTCAGGGTTCAGCTCATCAAGAACGGTAAGCAGGTCACGGCGTTCTGTCCAGGCGATGGCGCAATCAACTTCATCGATGAGCACGATGAGGTCACGGTGGAGCGCATTGGTGGAAGAATGGGCGGTGCCATGGGAGATATTCCAGGTGTCAGGTTCAAGGTAATCGCAGTGAATGACATATCGCTCGTTGAGATGGTGAGGGGCAGAAAGGAGAAGCCGATAAGGTGAGTGCATGGCGAAGATTTTTGACAAGTGGGAACTCGATGAGGTCGAGGTCAGGGATCCGGGACTGGTCAGATATGTGAACCTGAAGCCAGTGCTCGTGCCCCACTCCATGGGCAGACATGCGAAGCAGGTGTTCAACAAGAGCGAGCTGTGCATCGTGGAGAGGCTCATCAACAAGATGATGCGAAAGGAGCACAACACTGGCAAGAAGATGAAGGCGTACAATATAGTCAGGGACGCCTTTGAGATCATCTACCAGAGGACAAAGAGAAACCCGGTGCAGGTGCTGGTGGAGGCAATTGCCAACGCAGGCCCAAGGGAGGAGATTGTCAGGCTCAAGTACGGTGGCATCGCAGTGCCCAAGGCCGTGGATACGTCGGCACAGCGCAGGGTGGACCAGGCACTCATGTTCATAGCCAAGGGTGCATGGGCCACCTCGTTCAAGAGCAGGCGCTCGATTGCCGAGGCTCTCGCATCCGAAATCATTGCAGCGGCTGAGTACGATGCCAGGTCCTTTGCCATAAGCCAGAAGGATGCCAAGGAGAGGGTGGCCAAGGGAGCGAGATGAGCGTGGGATGGGATGGCAGGAAAGCCACGGGCCACCATCATAATCCCCGTTTACAGAGAGTGTGAGCTCCTATCCCTCCTGCTGGAGAGACTGACACAGGATGGATACGAAGAGAAGGAGATAATAGTCGTCATCGATGAGCCCACAAGAGATAGCTTGGAGCTCTCTGAACAGCATCCAAACGCTCGCTTCATTTTTCATGAGGAGAGGGTTGGCAAGGTCAATGCCATGAATGAGGCAGCGAAGCTATCGCATGGGGATATCCTCATTTTTCTGGACGGTGATGTGTACATTCCCAGAGGTGTGCCTTTCTTAGAGGAAGTAGTGCGAGAGATGGAGGATACAGATATCTTGGATATAAAGAAAAAGATATGCACACGCTCGTTTTTGTCTAAGATGATGTACTATGAGTATGTTGGCTTTAACATTGGCTCGTGGCTTATGGCGAGGCTCAAAACTGGCTCTCCCGCCATAAATGGCGCTGCTTTCGCCATCAGGAGGGACATCTTCGAATCACTGAGAGGATTTAGAAGGGTGGTCGCTGAGGACCTCGATATGGCGATGAGAGCATTTGTGAGGGGCTACCGCTTTAAATATACGAGTAAATTGATGGTGTATACCCCTGCTCCCCCAAACTGGGAGAAGTGGCGCGCTCAGAGAAAGAGGTGGGCACTGGGTGCAGCCATGTGGCTCAAGGAATGGTATGGGGAGCTGATATGGAAAGCTTTGAGGAGTCCCCAAGTATTCATTCCCGTTATGCTGTTCGTTGCCCCCTCTCTGGTCTTGCTCCTGCTCGACCTTACTGACCCAAACATACTATTTTCTAACGTCCTCATGGCGTCTCTCATACTTCTGATGGCAAAGGCTACCTCCCATGTGGTGCTGATTGCCCCCGCCATGCCAATCTTGTACTCTTTCCAAGGGATATTTCTGGCAGACCAGCAGTGGGCCTATGCGATGAGGATGATAATCAGCACGCTGGTGAGCTTTGGATGTATTGCTCTGTTGTTTTTTAGCTTCTCGAGGAAGCTGGGCTTTGAGTTCAGGCTTCACGAGTTTTTTGGCTATTATTTCGCATACTTCCCGGTGTGCCTCCTGTTCTTGATAGGCTACCTGCTACACGTAGCATTCCTACCAAATAAGCCTGATATAGACTGGAAGCTCTGACGCACAGAACTCACAGCTCTTTTACCTTCCATCGCTAAGAAGGCTCCGTCCGTGAGGGCGGAGATGAATTAGGGGAGGTGGGCGGTAGTTTTTATACTTCCAGACCATACAACACAGTGATGTCTGGTAGAGATGACTTCTGGTGGTGGTTCGTAGGTTTAGTAGATGGGGAAGGAAGTTTTTGGATAAGAGTTGGAAAAAGAAAAAATAGAAAGTCTCCATCAATAGAAATGGGATTTAGTGTCCAGATGTCTATAAAAGAGCTTCCTTGTTTAGAGTATATACAAAAAGAGTTAGGATTTGGGCGAATTTATAAAGACCCAAAGTTACCAACTGCAAAATTCATAGTTGAGAGAAAGGAGGATGTGAACTACCCCGCCCTTACGGACGGGGCTTCGTGGGGAGTTTGCAGGTCGTTGCCTGCCTTATCCCCACAGGCTGGTTCACGCAGCCACTACCCGTTATCCTTCTGGACTCACGGGATACTTTCACACACCAGCCCTTACGGGCTGTCCAGCCTTACGGCTGTTACGAGGTCGTTATACTTTCTATCCTCAGAGTATTTAAACCTGACCACCCACCTCCCCTTGCGTATCCCCTCCCTTGCGGAAGGGGTCTTGCAAGCAACGAGATGAGAAAGGAAGATTTGTCTTTTCATTATCAGAAGACGATTTAAGGAGATTAGAAGAAATTAGAAATAATATGAACCTCACATATTCTCGCAAAAAACCCTGCTATAAGAGAGAAGTATCACTACAAGATTATTTAAAAATACATGGTGTGGGCAGGGGCTGCCGTGACCCAGCCGAAAGGGGCGTCTTATGCACACTCCCCAACCTCCCCTAACGGGTCACTTGTACACAGTGGCAATTTTGGCTGGAGTGGTATCCCGGTTGTACAGCTCAAGCCTGCTGCCATCGAGATACCTGATTACGATGATGGGTACTCTCTGGCTGAAGTGGTATGGGGGATAGAGAAAGTATATCCTGTCCTGCCTTTCGTCCAGCGAGTGGGTGATGTTCACCACCCTTATGTATGCCCTGTCCCTCTGAAGACTCAGCACCTTCACCTCAGAGAAGTTCGAGAAGAATTTCATCACATCTGGCCGGATGGCATTTGAACCAAACAGCAGCACATACGCATTGGCGAGCGTGTCGAGATGAAATTCGAGCATGAATGTGGCATTGTAGCCCTCGAGCTGCATTGTCACTCTGTCCACGTGAAAGTATGGCTCCCTCTGGGCAGATGCCTGCGGCATTGCCATGAGCATTACCATCCCGAGCACCACCACGAGGGGCAGCCACCTCATATAGCCAAGGGCAATGCCAGCGGATAAAAGGCTTTTGCTCGCTGATGCAGGTGGGTGGCGGAAGCGCCAAGCAATATACCGGAGGCTCACCTTTCGAGATGGCTGATAACGGCATCTGTGAACTCCGTGGTGCTTGCATTTCCTCCGATATCAGGGGTGCGGATGCCCGCATCCAGCACCCATCTTATGGACTGCTCAATCCGCTCATACTCTTTGAGCCCTGCCCAGTCGAGCATCAGCCCCACACAGAGGATGGCTGCTATCGGGTTGGCGATGTTGCGGCCTGCTATATCCGGGGCGCTGCCATGCACTGGCTCGAACATCGCATGCTCATCACCGAGCTGGGCGCTGGGACACAGGCCCAAGCCCCCCACGAGCCCTGCTGCAAGGTCGCTCAGTATGTCTCCGAACAGGTTGGATGTGAGCAACAGCTCAAATCGGGTGGGCTCCCTCACGAGATGAAGGGCACATGCATCCACGAGCACCTCGTCATACGGCACTCCATACCGCTCTGCCACCTCGATGCACACTCGCCTCCACAGCCTGTCGGAGCGCAGCACGTTTGCCTTGTGCACTATCGTGAGCCTTTTTCTCTCTGAGCAGGCAAGCTCGCACGCCACCTTTGCGATTCTCTGTGTGCTCTTGCGAGTGACCACCCTTCTGGTGTATGCCCCCAGCTCGTCCTCTTCCTCCTCACCGGAGTACAGCCCCTCGGTGTTCTCCCGAACGATTGTGAGGTTGAGATTCTCGTACATGCTGGGGGTGATGCCAGAAAACGCCCTGAAGGGGCGCACATTCGCATACAGCCCGAGCTCCCTTCGAATGCGCACCACCACGCTGGAGTAGTCGGGGTCTGGTGGGGTGGTGATGGCGCCAAACAGCACGCAGTCGCACTGCCTCATCATCTCGATGTCATCGTCCGATATTGCCACACCCTCCCTCTGGTAGCGGGCATAACCCACCTCTATGGGCACACACTGCACGTCTGGCTGCAAGAGCTTGAGCACCCTCACCGCCTGAGGGATGACCTCCCTTCCTATCCCATCGCCCGGCGCCACCGCCACCTTCAGGCTCACTCACCCATCACCTGCACCACAATGCGCCGCCTTCTTGGCCTCACGTCCAGCTCGACAAATACAATCTGTTGCCATGTGCCGAGCACCATCCTGCCATCCACGAGCGGTACCGTGAGGCTTGGACCAATCATCGCCGCCCGCACGTGGGAGTGTCCGTTGCCATCTTGCCATCTCACATTGTGTCTGTACTCGATGTCTTGTGGAAAGAGGCGCTCTATTGCCGCCGCAAGGTCATAAATCGCCCCGCTCTCGTACTCTATGGTGGTGATGGCGCCCGTGGAGCCAGGAACGAACACCAACACCATCCCATTCCTCAGCTGCGTGCGCTCTACCGCCCTTGCCACCTCGTCGGTGATGTCGTATATGGTGCACCCAGCCTCGGTGGACAGCTCCACGTACTCAGTCCTCACACTCATCTGAACCACACGCCATCTCGGCAAACTTGAACCCAATGAGCGCCATGGCAATACAGAACAGGAGAATCATAATGGCATACCCCACCCCAGCATAGCTGCCCGCAAACATGTGCACCGCTATCAGGGCGACTATCAGCCCTGCCACAGCAGCCGTGGTGATTCCAGCCTCCATCAGCCTCATGTCCATGTTCCCTCCTCTCATGTGTAAATATATATACATAAGCATAGTGTGGAATGAAGGGAACATGGAGAGAATGTGTGAAGGATGGCCACCCATCAAAGGTGAGTATGTGGTGGGCGAGCCGACCTCTGGGGTGGCAGTGTGCACACTGGCGAGCAGACTTCCACCCTCGACACGTGCTGCCCTGTGGGGTGGATGCATGACTGAAAACCTCGGAGTCGAGAAAGTGGTGCTCAACATCATCTCGAACAGCCACATCCGCTACCTCATTGTGTGTGGAGCCGAATCGAAGGGGCACCTGCCCGGAGATGCCCTGATATCACTGCACACGAGGGGCGTTGATGAGGCCGGAAGAATCAGGGGTGCGATGGGAGCAATCCCCTACGTGGAGCATCTACAAAAGCAGGCCGTGGAGAGGTTTCAGCGGCAGGTCGACATAGTGGACATGAGAGAGGTCGTGGATGTGCAGAGCATACACGATAAGGTGGAAGAGCTGTGCAGGGCGGAAATCTTCGATGAGCCCCCCATGGTGTGGGTCAAGGAGGACAGAACCAGGGAGTGTATCGAGATCTCGGGGGCGGATGCGGTGGTGGCGGATGGTGTTCTCGTGGATGTAATGGCTGGAGTGGTGTTCTGCGAGGAAGAGGTATGCTGAGGTTCAAGAGTGAGCAAAAGAGGCACGTGATACGGGGCGTGCACGTGGGTGGGCAGCCTGGGGACCTTCCGTGTGTGCTGTGTGGGAGCATCTTCTATGAAGGGCACACCATCGTGGAGGATGCTGAGAGGGGCGTGTTTGACAGGCAGAGAGCAGAGCACGTCATCAATCGTCAGCGGGTTCTATCTGATGAGACGGGCATTCCCTGCATGGTGGTGGTGTATGCACGCACGAGCATGGCAATGGAGCGCTACATAGCGTTCGTTTCTGAGGTGGATGAGTGTCCCATCGTGCTCGACTCCACCGAGGCCAGCGTCAGGGCACATGCTGCCACCTTCGTCAGTGAGGTGGGGCTTGCAGATGCGTGCGTGTACAACTCCATCAACATCGGCATCACGCCCGAGGAGAGGGAGGCGCTGGCGCGCTCTGATGTGGAGGCGGCCATCGTGCTCGCCTTCAACCCCAGGAACACATCTCTCGATGGAAGGCTGGCAGTGCTCGAGCATGGTGATGGGCTCATAGATACTGGGTTGCTCGAGATGGCAGCGCAGTGCGGCATCACCAAACCCCTCGTCGACCCCAGCGCCACCGCCCTTGGAGAACACTCTGGCGTGGTGCTTGGGATGACCATGGTGGTGAAGGCAAGGTATGGACTGCCCTGTGGCTCTGGGATACACAACGTGGTATCCTCATGGGGCTGGCTTAGGGAGAGGAGAAAGCGGCATCCTGAGGCGTATGTGGCATGCGATGCCGCAACAATCGCCCTTCAGATTGCGGCGTGTGGAGACTTCGTGCTCTATGGGCCAGTAGAGTATGCAGAGTACGCCTTTCCCTGTGCTGCCATGTGTGAGGTGATGATGGCAGAGACCTCTGAGCACACGCGTCCCATAAGGGGGCATCCCGCAACGAGGGTGGTGTGAACTATCACTCGTTGCAGGATGCCCTCAGCACACCACCACGGCCGGGCTCTGGCCGTTCACGAGCTACGGTGTCACCCTCTTCTACGATAACAATTCTCGCATAGTAATAGCTAATAGAAAGGCTTTTATTGGATAGCGTGATGCGTATCTCTCGCAAGTGCTCCGGTAGTGTAGTTCGGCCAATCATGCAGGACTCTCACTCCTGCGACTGGGGTTCAAATCCCCACCGGAGCACTCTTCTCTGTGCTGCTTACTTTGTAAGCAACACACCTGTGCTCATGCCGGCACATGTGGACGTCGGTGCTGCATATCGGGCATGCCTTGGTCTCTATGAGCACATCATCCTCTGGGCATGGAGGTGTGTCCATCTTTCTTATCTGAACCTCCCGGGCTTTGCGATACATGGGAAGCTTTTTCTATGAACGGTGCGTGGGTTAAGTGGATGGAGGAGAGGTTTACTGTTGTGTGCTCTTCTGAGGATGCGGCGAGCATGAACATCGAGAGGCATCTTTTCGCTCTTGGGCGATGGCACGAGGTGTTCTCATCGTTTCCCTCTCCAATCACTGCCCTGTACGACAGCCCCAACACGACATTCAGAATAGTGGAGGTGGACGAGCCTCTCGTGTATCTCGACAGGATAGACACCATACTGGAGTCCATCGGCGTATCCTCTTCTGCCCTCGTGTTTGCCTCGAAGCACAGCTCAGAGAGCACGGGAAAGCTGCTCAGCGCCCACTACACGGGCAACACCTCAAGGGCTGCCCTAGGGGGAAGGGAGAGGGAGCTGTGCACACCAGCCACGTGGCTGCTAAAGCCCATCCTCCAGAGCATGAGACGGTATGCAGAGGGCACAGAGTGGCAGGTGAGCATGGAGGCGACCCACCATGGTCCCACTGATGTGCACACACCCCTCGTGTTTGCAGAGATTGGCAGCAGCGAGGAGGAGTGGGGCGATGAGTGGGCTGGCATGGTGGTCGCCAAGAGCATCATGGAGTGCACACCAGCGCATGCCCTCCCAGTGGTGGGGTTTGGAGGCTCCCACTATCCCAAGCGCCAGACACACCTCATCCTCGAGAGTGCCCTCACGTTTGGGCACTGCTTCTCAAGCCACGTGCTCCCCGAGCTCGATGATGAGCTTGTGGGGCAGGCATTTGCCAAGTCTGGGACCACGCACGCCTACATCGACAGGAAGAGTGTGAACTCCGACATCAGGGAAAAAATAGAGGGGATGCTCAGGAGGCTTGGGTGCACCGTGCTCAGGGAGCATGAGTTCTACACACTGAGCGTGCTTTCAGAGAGAGCGTATGCCCAGCTGCTCGATAGCCTCAGAAGAATGGGCGATGTGAGCGTGCTGGTGGGAAGGGGCATTGGAAAGAGGGTGAAGGAGCCCATACCCACGATGGATGAGATGTGGTTCGCCCTGCTGCCCCCTGAGCTCGTGAGCTATCTTGCCAAGAGGATACTCTCAGAGCTCAAGAGGACGCTCGAACACTCTGGAGTGGGGTATGCGCTCGATGCCAATGGGGTGCCGCTCCCCCTGCTCTTTGCCGAGGACGAGCGTGAGCTCAGAGACCACACCGAGCGGCTCATAGGGACGTGGGTGGATGCTCTGGCGCAGCGCCTTCCCGTCAAGAGGAGGAAGGACACTGTGGTGGTTGTGGAGCGAAAGCTCGACCCCTCGAAGGCCAAGGAGCTGGGGGTTGCCGATGGTTCTCATCTTCAGAGGCTCTCAAGTGGAGAGAGTGTGGAGGTCGGGGGAAAAGCTATTAAACCAGACATGGTGTATCGGGATATAAATATAGTGCTCAGCACGGTCTTTGAGGTTAGGAAGGGAGAGATACCATGATGTCCATCGTTGAGGAGGCATTAGCCCGCAGCACACCTGCCGAGAAAAAAAGCGATTCTGAGCAGCTCGTGGGGACTGACGACGAGCTTCAGACGATTCTGGAGCAGATAAGGCCCACCATCAAGGTGATTGGGTGTGGGGGAGCAGGCAACAACACCATCGCCAGGATGTTCGAGGAGGGGATGGAAGGTGCAGAACTCATAGCGATAAACACCGACGCCAAGCACCTGCTGATGTCATCCGCAGACAGGAAGCTGCTCATAGGTCGCAAGACCACGAGGGGGCTGGGAGCTGGGGGATGGCCACAGGTGGGTGAGGAGAGCGCGCTGGAGAACAAGGAGGAGATCGCCGAGCTCGTGGAGGGCTCGGACATGGTGTTCGTCACGTGTGGCCTTGGAGGAGGTACGGGCACGGGCTCTGCTCCAGTGGTGGCAAGTGCCGCACAGGATGCTGGAGCTCTCACCATCTCCGTGGTCACGCTGCCCTTTGCAGTGGAGGGCAAGATCAGGCACGACAATGCCATAGCTGGGCTCGAGAGGCTCAAGGACAGCTCAGACACGGTGATAGTGGTGCCCAACGACAGGCTGCTCGATGTGGTCCCAAGGCTCCCTCTCGCCCAGGCGTTCAAGGTGGCAGACGAGGTGCTCATGCACGCCGTGCGCGGCATCACTGAGCTCATCACGAGGGCAGGTCTCGTGAACCTCGACTTTGCCGATGTCAGGACGGTGATGCAGAACGGTGGTGTGGCGATGATAGGGCTCGGAGAGGCGGATGGCGAGGACAAGGCAGTGGAGTCGGTGCAGAAAGCACTCAGAAGCCCCCTGCTGGATGTGGATGTGTCCACGGCAACGGCCGCCCTTGTGAATGTCACTGGCGGTCCAGACCTCACGATTGCAGAGGCAGAGAGGGCATGCGAGGAGGTGTACAGCCGCATTCACGAGGATGCGAGGCTCATCTGGGGTGCGAGAGTTGACCCCAACATGGAAAACCGCATACGCACCATGCTGATAATCACGGGGGTCAGGTCTCCCCAGATATACGGGCCTGCCGGAGGGAAGGTGCAGAGGTTTGGAATAGACATTCTGTGAAGGGGAAAAGTATTTTTAGGTGGGGGGCATGTTGCCCTCACCAATTCGCGGCGACAACTGTAGTTGAGGCATGGTGTACATGGCAAGGCGGCAAAGGGAACCCTCCAGAGGGCTGCGGGGTGTGATGGATAAGTTCGAGGCATCCAACATGACTACCTCGTGGATGAGTGCAGAGCGCATCATGTCCACGATAAACGAGTACATCCGCGTGCTCAGGTTTGCCAGAAAGCCCACGAGGGAGGAGTTCTATGCCATCTCGAAGGTGGCTGCCGCTGGGATAGTGCTCATAGGTCTGATAGGGTTCGTTATCTATCTGCTGCTCACAGTGCTACCCAGATATGGATGAGGAAAGCATGGAAGAGAATGTACGTGATGAGGATGTGTCCATATTCGTGGTCAAGACCACGGCAAATCAGGAGCGCTCGGTTGCCAACATGATAGAGCGCATAGTGGATAAGCAGAAGCTCGACATCAGGGCGATTCTTGCTCCAGATGAGCTCAAAGGTTACCTGCTCGTCGAGGCGCCTTCGAGAGAGGTGGTGGAGAGTGCCGTCCAGACGATTCCCCATGCCAAGGGTGTGATAAAGGGGGAGAGCACGTTCAGGGAGATTGAGCACTTTCTCACACCCAAGCCCTCTGTGACGGGCATTCTCGAGGGCAGCATCGTGGAGCTGATCTCTGGGCCATTCAAGGGTGAGAAGGCAAGGGTGAAGCGGGTGGACGAGCTGCACGAGGAAATCACTGTGGAGCTGTTCGAGGCGATGGTGCCCATTCCCATAACTGTGAGGGGGGACAACGTGAGGGTGCTGAGAAAGGAGGAAGAGTGATCATCGAGGGATTGTTATGGCAGAAGTCGTTGAGGTTCTCGTGAGTGGAGGGGCTGCAAACCCCGGACCCCCGCTCGGACCCGCCCTGGGTCCCCTTGGGGTGAATGTGAAGGCAGTTGTGGATGAAATCAACAAGGTGACGGCAGAGTACAAGGGCATACAGGTTCCAGTGAGGATAGAGGTGGAGGCCGACAAGAGCTTCACCATCAAAGTGGGCACCCCACCCACAACCGCCCTGCTCAAGCAGGAGATGAAAATCGAGAAGGGCTCTGCCGACCCGGGAGTGCAAAAAGTGGCAGACATCACGATGGAGCAGGTGGTGAGTGTGGCGAAGATGAAGAGGGGGGACCTGCTCTCCTATGACCTCAGGAGTGCCGTCAAGGAGGTGCTCGGCACGTGCCTGTCTCTTGGCATCACCGTGGAGGGAAAGGACCCCAGGGAGGTGCAGCGGGCAGTCTCCAGTGGTGAGTACGACCAGATGCTCTCGGAGTAGGTGGTGCCGAGGATGAAGGTGCTGCTCATAGGCGGCGGTGGGAGGGAGCACGCGATAGCCGACGCCATCGCACGCTCGCCAGATGCCGAGCTGTATTGTCTCATGTCCAGAAAGAACCCGGGAATTGCCCGCCTTTCCAGCGGTTTTAGGATAGCCTCCGAGACCGATGTGGACGCCGTGAGGGAGTATGCCCAGCAGTGCGGGGCGGAGTATGCCGTGGTGGGGCCTGAGGCGCCCCTTGCCGCGGGCGTGGTGGACGCGCTCGAGGAGGAGGGGGTGCCCACGCTGGGACCGAGAAGGGCGGCGGCCAGAATAGAGACCGACAAGGCATGGGCACGCACCTTCATGCGGGAAGCCCATATCGCGGGATGCCCACCCCACCACATATGCACCACTCCCTCTGAGATAAGGGAGGTTGTGGAGAGCCTTGGTGATGTGGCTGTAAAGCCAGCAGGACTTACTGGGGGCAAGGGCGTGAAGGTGATGGGCGAGCATCTATCGGATGCGGACGAGGTGTACAGGTATGCAGTGAGTCTGTTGCCAGAGCACGGTGCGGTGGTGATGGAAAAGAGGCTGGTGGGTGAGGAGTTCACAGTGCAGGCATTTTGTGATGGCAACACCCTCGCATTCTCCCCTGCTGTGCAGGACCACAAACGGGCATACGAAGGTGATGTGGGGCCCAACACTGGGGGCATGGGCTCGTACAGCGATGCCGACCACCTGCTGCCCTTTTTGGACAGGGAGGAGTATGAGCAGGCATGCTCTATCATGCGAGATACCATAGATGCCATGAGGGAGAGGATGGGAGTGCCCTATGTGGGCATACTCTATGGGCAATTCATCCTCACAGCCGAGGGCGTGTTCGTGGTGGAGTACAATGCCCGATTTGGGGACCCAGAGGCGATGAACGTTCTGCCCCTCCTGCGCACACCATTCACCGACGTACTCGCATCGTGCGTGGAGGGGAGGCTCTCACGGTTGGACGTGCAGTTTGAGCACATGGCGACTGTGTGCAAGTATGTGGTGCCCAAGGGCTATCCAGAGAGTCCCCTCAGCGATGCTCCCATCGAGGTGGCAGACGTTAATGATGCCTTGCTGTTCTACTCCAGTGTGTATGAGAAGGAGGGCGTGGTGTACACCACCTCGTCGAGGGCTGCTGCCGTGGTGGGCATCGCCCACACAATCGAGGAGGCAGAGGCCAAGGCTGAGCGTGCCATTCTCGGCATCAGAGGGGCGCTTTATCACCGAAGAGACATCGGCACACCAGAGCTCATAAGAAGGCGGGTGGAGCACATGAGGGCACTTCGGGGTGCCTGAAGCCTGAAAAGCTTCTAATAGCAGGATTGCCCACACTGTATAGATGAGTACTCATGACCAAGAACTGTGAGATATGTGGCAAGCCCATAAGGGGAAGAGGCGTTAGGGTGCTCATAGAGGGCGCGGAGCTTGAGGTGTGTCACCAGTGCTCGAGCCTTGGTTCAGAGATGAGGAGTTTTTCGTCAGAGGTGCCCAAGGCGAGAGCTGCACCACGGCTGCCAAGAAAGCATAGGGCGCGGGACATCTTCAGCACCCTTGAGGAAGTTGTGGACGACTATGCAGACATCGTGAGAACTGCAAGGGAGAGAAGGGGATTAACTCAGGACAAGCTCGCCGAGAAAATCAATGAGAAGGTATCCCTCATAAAGAAGATAGAGAGGGGCGAGTTCGTGCCAGAGGATAGGGTGATAAAGAAGCTGGAGGCTGAGCTCGATGTGAAGCTCACTGCTCCCCCAGCAAAGCAGGAGTTCGAGGGCTCATCATTCTCGGAGGGAATCACACTCGGCGATGTGGTCAGGATAAGACACAAGTGAGCTTCAGAGAGTTGCCGAAGTAAGCAACTGTTGATTACTCCGTAATCAACACAACGGAAAGATAAATATCTGACCACACATATGTGGCCCCGATGGACAGGCTCACGCGACAGGAGCGTGCGGCCATCGTGCTGGTCTTCATGGTGGCATGCTCGCTCGTGGTGCTCTACTGGGTGGTGTCGCCCTTCTCGGATGAGGAGAGTGGAGACCACGTGAGCGTGAGCGGCACTGTGCTGCACCTGAAGAAAACGGCAAGTGGTGGGCACCTCATAATCACGCTGGATGTGGATAGGGAGCTCGTGAAGGTGTTTGTGCCAAGGGAGGCAGGAGGTGCGAGCATGGCAGAGAGGTTGCACGTAGGGGATGAGGTCAGGGTGACGGGTAGGCTTCAGCTCTACAAGGGGCGAGAGGAGATTGTGGTTCTGAGGGAGAAGGATGTCGTGCTGATGTCTCCATGAGAAGGTTTAAAAGCATGGGGAAAAATGATATTAAGAAAAATACTCCACAAAGTTCCAAGCTCCAAGTCCCAAGTGATGCCTCTCATGTGGATACTCCACTCCGTGAAGGCAATGTTGACTTGTGGAGCTTGGTGGTTATCGGAGGCAAGATGAGAAAAGAGAATGCGAGCAGTGCTGGTTACAGAGTAATCAACAGTTGCCGTGAGCAACTGAAGCAAAATGGGAGCACAGAGCAAGTCCCATCTCAGGACGAGGACATCTTCGGCGGGCTGGATTTTGAGACCACAAAGGATGTGGAGGTGCCCAAGCTCCTGATAGACCAGGTGATAGGTCAGGACAGGGGCGTTGAGATCATAAAGAAGGCTGCAGTGCAGAGAAGGCATGTGATGCTCATAGGCACGCCGGGCACTGGAAAGTCCATGCTCGCAAGGGCGATGAGTGAGCTTTTGCCAAAGGAGGAGATGCAGGATGTGCTGGTGTATCCCAACCCAGAGGATCCCAACACCCCTCTCGTGAGGGTGGTGCCAGCTGGCAAGGGCAAGGAAATCGTGGATGCTCACAAGCTCGAGGCAAGAAAGAGAACTCAGGCAAAGAACACTGTATTCATGATGGCTGCCTTTGCCATCATTCTCGTCTCGTTCATCACTGGGGAGTGGCTCATGGGCATCATAGCTGTACTGCTGATGTTCATACTGCTCAGGCAGATGATGCCGAGGGATGAGCTGCTCGTGCCCAAGCTGCTGGTGTCTCATTCTGGCGAGGTGAGTGCTCCGTTTGTGGATGCCACTGGGGCCCATGCTGGCGCTCTCTTGGGCGATGTTCGCCACGATCCCTTCCAGTCGGGAGGACTCGAGACACCTCCCCATGAGAGAGTGGAGGCAGGGGCGATTCACAAGGCCCACAAGGGTGTGCTGTTCATAGACGAAATCAACACCCTCAGGCTGGAGAGCCAGCAGAATCTGCTCACGGCGATGCAGGAGAAGAAGTTCCCCATCACTGGACAGTCCGAGAGAAGCTCTGGGGCGCTCGTGAAGACTGAGCCGGTGCCATGCGACTTCGTGATGGTGTGTGCTGGTAACCTCGATGCCATACAGGGCATGCATCCTGCCCTGCGCTCGAGGATTAAGGGCTATGGCTACGAGGTGTACATGCAGGACACCATGGAGGACACTCCAGAGAACAGGCGCAAGCTCGTGAGGTTCGTAGCGCAAGAGGTGGTGAAGGATCAGAAGATTCCCCACTTCGACAGGGGAGCTGTGCGTGAGATAATAAGGGAGGCGAGAAGAAGGGCGGGCAGAAAGGGACATCTCACCCTCAAGCTTCGGGACCTTGGAGGGCTGATAAGGACGGCTGGTGACATAGCGATAGCCGAGGGGGCGCCCCTTGTCGAGGCAAGGCACGTGATAGATGCCAAGACGATGGCGCGCTCGGTGGAGCAGCAGATTGCAGACCGGTACATAGAGCAGAAGAGAGACTACGAAGTGTTCATCAGAGAGGGCTGTGCAGTGGGCAGGGTGAACGGTCTGGCAGTGGTGGGTGGCGACTCTGGCATTGTGCTGCCCATCATGGCCGAGGTGACGCCTGCGCAGTCCAAGGAGGAGGGGCGGGTGATAGCCACTGGAAGATTGCAGGACATCGCCAAGGAGGCGGTGCAGAACGTATCGGCCATCATCAAGAACCTCACTGGACAGGACCCCTCCTCTATGGACATCCACATCCAGTTCATAGGCACCTATGAGGGGGTGGAGGGGGACAGCGCCTCGGTGTCCATAGCCACTGCCGTCATGTCTGCAGTGAATCAGGTGCCCGTGGATCAGAGCGTGGCGATGACGGGCTCGCTCTCGGTCAGGGGAGATGTGCTCCCAGTTGGGGGTGTGACGTACAAGATAGAGGCTGCTGCCAAGGCAGGTCTCAAGAAGGTACTGATCCCCAAGAGCAACATGGGCGATGTGCTGATAGAGGATGCATATGTGGGCAAAATCGACATCGTGCCCGTGAGCAACATCGTGGAGGTGCTCGAACAGAGCCTGGTGGGAGGGGAGCAGAAGGAGGGGCTGCTAAAGGCGATACGCAGCCTCATCGCAAAGCGCCCATCCCTCCAGCTTCCAGATGCCTTCTCCTCAAAGGCGAACAAGTGCCCTTGAAAGGGTAGGAGCTACGGCCTACGGTCATCCTACCCTACTCATGCAAAAGCCATATCTACATCATCTCCCAACCACTGCACATGCTCACCTTTTATGATACGAGGCATGTGCAGATGGAGAGCCTGCACATCGTGATGGAAAACGGCACCATAGAGGACAGATGGTCGCAGCGAGCACCTCTGAAGGCACGCTGTGCAGATGTCTTGTGCAGGGGAGCTGGGGATACTCGGTCGTGGAGGGGGAATTTCAGGAGGGCTGCCTTAAGAGAGCCGAGCAAAACGCCATTGCCCTCCAGCAGATTGTACAAAGGGACAAAATATCGCTTTTGCCCCTCCCCCATGCGCCATCCAGCTTTAGGGCAAAGCCCAGGCTCGATGTGCGGGATGTGGCGATAGAGGACAAGCTCAGACTTATGCGGGAGCTTTACGAGCGCACGAGGCTGGACGAGGTTGTGAGTACGAGGGTAGTGTACTCCGAGGCCATCGTGCGCACGGAGTATCAGAGCTCAGAGGGCATCGAGGTGTGGAGCGAGTATCCGAGGGTGATGCTTTCGGTGATGTGCGTGGCAAGACGGCAAGGGGTGTTGCAGATGGGAATGGAGTCCAGAGCCCATGTGGGGGGATACGAGCTTGTGGAAAAGCACGACTTTCATGCCCTTGCTCACAAGGCAGCCACGAGGGCGGTGCAGCTGCTCGATGCGGTGCACGTGGAGGGCGGCAGGAGAAGGGTGCTGCTTGACCCCGAACTGGCGGGAGTGTTTACCCACGAGGCCGTTGGCCATGCCACCGAGGCAGACATCGTGCTCGAGGGCGGCTCAATCCTTGCCGACACGCTGGGAAGGCAGATAGCCGCAGAGGGTGTCAGTGTGGTGGACGACCCCACCATAAGGGATGGGTATGGGTTCTACGCGTTTGATGACGAGGGGGTCGAGGCCAAGAGGACGCCTCTCATCGAGGATGGCGTGCACGTGGGCTATCTGCACTCGAGGGAGACCGCTGCGAGGCTGGGCGATGGCGAGGGTGGAAATGCGAGGGCACAGGGCACTAATGTGCCCATTGTCAGGATGAGCAACACCTTCGTGGAAAACGGGGACATGGCGTTTGAGGAGATGCTCACAGAGCTGAAGGATGGCGTATATCTCAAGGGCTCGCGCGGGGGTCAGGTGTCCACTGCAGAAGGGGTGTTTCAGTTCAATGCAGAGTATGGGTATGAGGTGAGGAATGGGGAGCTCGTGCGGATGCTCAGGGACGTATCGCTCTCTGGAAATACGCTGGACATCCTCCGCAAGATTGAGGGGGTGGGATGTGACCTTACGCTGCACTCTGGGAGGTGTGGAAAGTCAGGGCAGCTCGTGCCAGTCTCGGATGGCTCTCCCCACCTGCTCGTTGGCGAGGCGCTCGTGGGTGGAAGGTAGAGCAAAGGGTTATATCACAGAAGTGTGTGGGCTATGCCGATAAGGGGAGAGCGATGGCCAAGGGAGCTGACAGGGAAGCTCAGAGAGAGCTCCAGTTTTATACCGAGGAGAGATGGAACAACTGGATAAGAGCCGTGAGGGAGAGCACGTTCAAGCTGGATGAACTCACAGAGGCTAATCCTCCCTCCCTCTCCATGGACATCGAGGAGGATGTGTTGCTTGCCTGCAACAAGGTTCTTGCCAGTGTGAGGCGCAGAAAGCTCAGCAAGAGAAAGGCTGCAGAGCACATAGAGGAGATGAAGAGCATAATCCTCGCTCCCTTTGAGCCCATGGGGGAGGACAAGGATGTGCTGCTCTCCAGCGTGCAGGATGGGCTCGTGGGGGTGTTTGCAGCCTGTGAAAAGCTGCTCAAGAGCAGAAGGCTGGACAGGAGCACGCCCCTAAGGGAGCTCGTGGAGAGAGCTCTTGAGATGGAGCGCGAGGACGACCTCGACGGAGCTCTCGAACTGGTAGCTCTCATAGGGGCGAGGATGTTATCTGGCGAGCGCCTTCCAGAGGAGGTCATCGAGAGCATCCCATGCTCACAGGTGGGTGACTGGTTGGGAAGCATTGAATTCATGGTGTTGATTACGGAGTAATCAACAGTTGCTTACGAAGTAAGCAACTCTTCCATGGAGACTGGGCTGTAGCTCGAATCAAAACGCTTATATATTTGAAGAAAGATGGCATGCTATCTGCTTTTCCTCCTTTTGAGGGGTTGAGATGAACCGGGAAGAAGGGCTTAAGGGTACGACCACAGTAGGTCTTGTGTGCAAGGATGGGGTAGTTTTGGCCACCGAGAGGAGGGCCACAATGGGAACGTTTATTGCGAGCAGGGAGGCCAAGAAGATATACCAGCTCGATGATAAGCTGGCGATGACCACCGCTGGCAGTGTGGGCGATGCCCAGCAGCTCGCGAGAATCATGGCTGCAGAGGCAAAGCTCTACAAGATGAGAAGGAACAAACCAATGAGCCCGAGGGCTGCGAGCACACTGCTCGCCAACGTGCTCAGTGGCTCCAAGTACTTTCCGTTCTTGGTGCAGCTGCTCGTGGGCGGCCTGAACTCTGATGGTCCAAGTCTGTTTTCCCTCGACCCTCTGGGTGGACAGATAGAGGAGAGGAGGATAGCTGCCACGGGCTCTGGCTCGCTCGTGGCCTATGGTGTGCTCGAGGACAGGTACACCGAGGACATCATGGTGGATGAGGGTGTGAAGCTTGCGATAAGGGCATTGCACACCGCCATGAAGAGGGATGCCGCAAGTGGCGATGGCATAGAGGTGATAAAGATCACACAGGATGGCTTCACAAAGCTCTCTGAGGAGGAGGTAAATAAAATAAGGGAGGTACTCAACTGACGCACAATGCATTCCCACCCTCTTTTTTTGATAGGTTTTTTACAGGGGTAAAACAATGGGCTCTGTAGAAGATGTGCTAAAAGAACTGAGAGAGCGGATAGAAAATACACTTCCGGAGGATATCAGCATCACCGACCTTCAGTTCGAGGGGCACGAGCTGGTGCTCTACACGCCAGACCCAAGAAAGTTTGCAGACAAGGGAGACCTCGTGCGCACCCTTGCACGCGAGGTCAGGAAGAGGATTGTGGTGCGGCCAGACCCCAAGGTGCTCGCGGACCCAGAGGAGGCCAAAAGAGTCATTCTGAGCACCGTACCCGAGGATGCGGGCATCACCGATTTTCACTTTGATGCAGACACGGGCGTGGTGATCATCGAGACCGAAAAGCCCGGGGCAGTGATAGGCAAGCACGGCAGCACACTCCGGGAGATTACAAGGCAGATAGGGTGGATACCCACTGCGGTCAGAACACCCCCAATCGAGTCCATCACCGTAAAGAACATCCGAAAGTTCCTCAGGGACAAGAAGGACGAGCGCAAGGACATTCTGAGAAGGATTGGAAGAAAGATACACAGGCCCATATCTGACGAAAAAGAGAAGTGGGTGCGCATCACGGCTTTGGGGGGCTTTAGAGAGGTCGGAAGAAGCTGCAGCCTGCTCTCCACGCAGGACAGCAAGGTGCTGGTGGACTGTGGGGTGAGTGTGAGCATGGAGGAGGGGGGAACACCCTATCTTCAGATGCCCGAGGCCACACCCTTAAGCGAGATTGATGCTGTGGTACTCACCCATGCCCATCTCGACCACTCTGGGCTGGTGCCCCTGTTGTTCAAGTATGGCTTCGAGGGGGCGGTGTACTGCACACCGCCTACCCGAGACCTCATGGCGCTGCTTCAGATGGACTACATAGAGGTGGCGAGCAGAGAGGGCAGAACGATTCCCTATGAGTCCGATTTGATAAGGAAGATGCTCAAGCACACCATCACCCTGAGCTATGGAGAGGTGACGGACATCGCCCCGGACATCAAGCTCACGTTCCACAACGCTGGTCACATCCTGGGCTCCTCCATATGTCACTTCCACATAGGCGATGGAAGGCACAACGTGGTGTTCAGCGGGGACTTCAAGTTCGAAAAGACGAGGTTGTTTGACCCAGCTGTGCACAAGTTTCCAAGGGCCGAGACGCTCGTCATAGAGGCGACGTATGGGGGGAGTGGCGATGTGCAGCCCCCGCGAAGGGAGGCAGAGCGCAGGCTCATCGAGCTCGTGAAGACCACGATTGAGAGAGGTGGGAGCGTTCTCATACCTGCCTTTGCGGTGGGAAGGAGTCAGGAGGTCATGCTGGTGCTGGAGGAGGCAATCCGGAAGGGCAGGCTTCAGGACATCCCCGTCTATCTGGATGGTATGATATGGGAGGCCACTGCCATCCATACCACGCATCCTGAGTACCTCAACAACGAGCTCAGGGAGATGATTTTCAGGAGGGGCCAGAACCCATTTTTGAACGAGTGCTTCGTGCGCGTTGACTCGAGACAGACGAGAAGCGAGATAATAGACGAGATGCACCCTTCGGTAATACTCGCCACCTCTGGAATGCTAAATGGTGGACCTGTGATGGAGTACCTCAGGGCAATGGCACCCAATGAGAAAAACACCCTCGTGTTTGTGGGCTATCAGGCAGAGGGCACGATGGGAAGGCGCATACAGAAAGGATGGAGCGAGATACCGTTCTCCACGGGGAATGGCAGAACTGAGACCATCGGGCTTAGGATGCAGGTGGAGACCGTGGATGGCTTTTCGGGCCACTCGGATAGAGGTCAGCTCATGAGTTTTGTCCAGAGGATGTATCCAAGACCCAGCCTGGTGCTCACCAACCATGGTGATGAGAAGTGCTGCGTTGACCTTGCCTCCTCAATCTACAAGAAGCTCAAGATATCCACAAAGTCCCCCATGAACTTAGAGACCGTGCGGCTTGAGTGAGCCCATGAGCCAGCAGGATGCGGGCTGGATGGTGCTGGTGTATGCTGGAGTGTTCCTCATAATGGGGCTCTCTGGCGTCGTGGTGCCCATCCTGGACATTCTGGGCGGGATACCATTCTGGTCGAGCGTGCTGTTCTCAGCATACTTTGGAGGAGCGCTCGTATCCCTCATTCCCTTTGGCGTGCTCACCGACAGATACGGAGCACAAAGAACGCTCGCCATCAGTCTTGTGCTCACCACGCTCTCTGGCATCGCCCTCTCGCTGTTCTCGGACGTGGCGGTGCTCTCGGTTGCAAGGCTCGTGGAGGGAGTTGGATGCGGGGCATTTTTTCCTCCCAGCCTCTCGATGCTCTCGCATCTTCCCAAGACCAAGAGGCGAACGGGAGCATTCAACCTTCTGCTGAATGCAGGGCTTGCGTGTGGCGTCATTCTGGGCGGCGCGCTCGCCCTTCTCACCCCCAAGGGAGGCATATATCTGTTCACGCTGCCGATGCTGCTTCTTACCCCCTATGCACTGCTCTCCCTCATGAGAGGGGGGGCATCCTCGCATTCAGCTCAGGATGTGGGGGATGTGGTGCGAGCCTCAATTGGCATGTTTTTCAGCAGACAGCTCGTCCCCCTCTGGGTGGTGTGCATCACCACGTTTGGGTGCACTGGGGCCGTTATAGCCATGTATCCATTCTATACTGCGGAGTTGCTGTCCAGGGACGTACAGGGGCTTGCCCTTGGAGGGGTGTATGTGGGAGGGATACTCGCCTCCCTCATGGCAGCATACGTCCCCATCTCCTCTGCTCGCATGCTCAGGGGGGGAGTGCTCATTACGGCGCTGGGAACGCTCCTCACAATCTATACCCCCCTGGGTCCCACGGTGTTTGGGCTGGGCAGCGGGTTTGTATTCGTGGGTGCCGTGGTTTATGCCTCTCAGATGGCGAGAAGGACGGCTGCACCCGATGGTCTTATGATGGGCACGCTGAGCACCATGGTGTATTTGGGGTTTGCCACCCTGCCCCTCCTCTTTGGCATGCTGCATCCCATGCTTTCCCTCCCCAGACTCATAGGGCTAAATGCCCTCATTGTGCTGTCCACTGCGGTGCTGTCTCCATGGGCAGACGATGGGCATGGGAGGGGTGCATAATGTTTTATCTAATTGGAATAATTTTAGCACGATATCTCCAACAAGCCACATCGCTTAGCAGGTGATGTGGGCGGTGAGGGGACATGAACAAAGGCATAGACTACTGTCCCAAGAGTGTGAAGGAGCTTCTCATCGATATGAAGGACACCTCGGAGCTCATGGTGGATCTATCCTTTGCTGCGGTGATCTATGAGGACTGGGACATCGCACAGGAGGTCATGAGCCTCGAGGAGAAGATGGAGAAGCTGGAGTACCATATGTGGATAGCCGCCATGCTGTCTGCCCGCAACCTCGAGACTGCGAGAGAGCTGGCGGGCGTGCTCAGAGCTGCCTACTCTGCCATGAAGATATCCTCTGCGGCCGCGGACATCGCCAACATCGTGCTTCGGGACATGCAGATTCCGCTGGAGCTCAAGCTCGACCTTCGGCAGGCAGAGGAAACGGTGGTCAGGGTGAAGCTCTCCGAGGATTCGGTGATGTGTGGAAAGAGCTTAGAGGAGCTCGAGCTTGAGGCCGAGACAGGGATGTGGGTGATTGCCATCCGCAGGGGCAGCCAGTGGATATACAACCCCGGGCACGAGGTGGTGCTAAAGCCACAGGACGTGCTCTTTGCGAGGGGGCACGACGAGGGTGTGCCCCACTTCGTGGAGATGGCCACGGGCAAGAAGTACGAGTCCACGAGGCTCAAGCCGTCCACGGTGATAGATGACCTGAGCATCGCAGTGGACATCATCGTGGAGATGAAGAACATCTCTGAGCTCTCGGTGGGACTTGCCTACTTTGCCCTCCTGTACAACGAGGAGGAGATCGCAAAGGAGGTGGAGTTCTTAGAGGAAAAGATGGATGACATGAAATTCGACCTGCAGAGGTGGGTGCTTCAGACTGCGAGAAGAATAGACGATGTGGGAAAGCTCAGGGGGCTATTGCATCTTGCAAGCTCCTCTGAGCTCGTGTCAGATGCGGCGCTGGACATGGCAAACGTGGTGCTGCGGGGAATGGTTCCCAGCAGGCTTTTGCAGCTTGCGGTCAGGGACTCCGAGGAGATTATCACGCAGGTGGTCGTGGAAGAGGGCTCACAGGCGGATGGCAGGTCGTTGGGAGAGCTCAGGCTTGGCACTGAGACGGGCATGTACGTGCTGGCGATACGCAGGAGGGGGTGGTGGATATACGACCCGAGTGCGAGCACCGTGCTCAGGGCTGGAGATAGGCTGATTGCGAGGGGCACCATCACGGGTGAGGAGCACCTGAGGGAGCTGTGCTCCAGCCCGCAGAGCAGTGATGTGCAATGAGGACGGTGGAGCTGCCATATGGGGAGGGCACCCTTTGCATGCGGTGCCCCTCGAGCATCGAGGTGGTGAGCCCCCTCCAGAGCGCCCATCGGGATATTCATGTGCAGACGAGAAGAGCACTCTCACATCCAATCGGCTCTCAGCCCCTCTTTGAGGTCGTGAGAAGGGGGGATAGCGTGGCAGTGCTCATTCCAGATGCCACGAGAAGCTGCCCCACACGCACGATGCTTTCCTCTGTCATGGAGGAGCTTGAGAGGGCTGGGGCTGGCTGCATAACGTGCGTGGCGTGTCTTGGGATTCACAGAAAAATGACGCACGATGAGGTTGTGGCGGCAGTGGGAGACATGGAGTGCATTCAGCACGACCCCGACCGGTGCACTCGTGTGGGCATCACATCGCGTGGAACACCCGTGGAGCTATTCGACGAGGTGCTCGAGCACGACAGAGTGATTGCCCTCGGACGGATAGACTATCACTACTATGCTGGCTACAGTGGGGGATACAAGGCACTCCTTCCGGGCATCGCATCGAGGACGAGCATTGTGAGCAACCACTCGATGATGCTCGAGAGCGGGGCACAGGCTGGAAGGCTCGATGGTCCCGTGAGGGCAGACATCGACGAGCTATCCCGCATCCGACCGCTGGATTTTCTGGTGAACGTCGTGGGTGATGTGGGCAGTGTGGTGGCAGGGCACGGCATTTTCGCCCATAGGGAGGGGTGCAGGCTGCTTGACAGCACCGCCAGAATAAAGGTGCCCAAGGCCGACATCCTGGTGGTGAGTGCGGGGGGGCATCCAAAGGACATCAACCTGTTTCAGGCACACAAAGCGATGGAGCATGCCAAGGGAGCGCTGAGGGAAGGGGGTGTGATGATACTGGTGGCACGGTGTCCAGAGGGGCTTGGAAATGCCGTGTTCGAGAGCTGGGCGAGGAGGGGATACACCCCGGAGGAGGCCATCCGTGCCTTTTGGGAAGTGGGGTTTGAGATGGGCGCCCACAAGCTCGCAAGGCTCGCAATGCTCGCCCGTACCTTCAGGCTCTATCTCGTCTCCGAACTCTCTGAAAAAACGGCAATGTCGTGCTTTTTTACACCCTTTGCAACACTGGACGAGGCATTGGAGAGCGCACGTGCCGCAGTGCACAAGAATGACCCGAGGGTGCTCGTGGTGAGGAGTGCAAGCGTGCTGCTCGATGGGGTGTAACCATCGCATGAGATACAGGTTTTATATACAGGTATCGAGGAAGTAGCTCGTGATGCTGGAAAAGCTGAGTGAGGGGTTGCAGGGTGCACTCTCCAAGCTGATGGGGGCAGGACACATAAGCGAACCCCTCGTAAACGACGTGGTCAAGGACATCCAGAGGGCACTGCTGAGTGCGGATGTGAACGTCAAGCTCGTGCTTCAGCTGTCCAACAACATAAAGCAGCAGGCACTGCACACCAAGCCACCCGCTGGAGCCTCTCCCAAGGCGCACGTTCTCAGTGTGGTGTACAGGGAGCTCGTGGGCATACTCGGCAGGGGCACCACTCTGACGCTCGGCAAGCACACCATCATGCTCGTGGGGCTGCAGGGCAGTGGAAAGACCTCCACCACAGCCAAGCTCGCTCGCTATTTTCAGAGGAAGGGGCTAAGGCCCTATGTGATATGTGCGGATACCTACCGTCCTGGGGCGTATGAGCAGCTCTCAACCCTGTGTGAGCGGCTTGCAGTGCCATTCTATGGCGAAAAGGACACAAAGGATGCCGTTGGGCTGGTGGAGCGAGGGCTCAAGGAGGCAGCTGGCCATGACGTGGTGCTCATCGATACCGCGGGAAGACATGCCCTCGAGAGTGAGCTCATCGAGGAGATGAAGGCAATCCATGCGGTATCCAATCCCGACCACACATTTCTCGTGCTGGATGCTGCCCTTGGGCAGGGGGCATCGGTGCAGGCGAGAGCATTCAACGAGGCGGTGGGCATCACGGGCATAATCATCACAAAGCTCGATGGCACGGCAAAGGGGGGTGGTGCCCTCTCGGCAGTTGCCGAGACTGGAGCGCCCATTGCCTTTATAGGGACTGGGGAGACCCCAGATGAGCTCGAGCCATTCGACCCGGAGAGGTTCATCTCCAAGCTGCTGGGCATGGGGGACATACAGTCGCTCATAGAGAGGGCGCAGGAGACCCTGAGAGAGGACGAGATTGACGTGAACAAGCTCGTGAGTGGAAGGTTCACCTTACGGGACTTCTACAAGCAGCTCGAGGCGATGAACAAGCTCGGTCCCCTAAAGCAGGTGATGCAGATGTTGCCCTTTGGTGGGATGGGCATCAAGCTCACTGAGAAGGACTATGAGATGACAAAGAGCATGCTCTCCAAGTTCAAGGTAATCATGGACTCGATGACCAGTGCAGAGCTCGATGACCCAAAGCTCATCGACCAGTCTCGCATCGTGCGCATTGCGAGGGGCTCTGGCACCACCCCTGAGGATGTGAGGGCACTGCTCAAGTACTACAGGACGATGCAAAAGGCGATGAAGAGCCTTGGGAGCGGAAGGCTCACAAAGTCCATGATGAAGAGGCTTGGGGTGCAGTAGATGGAAGAGGGTGATGACCACAGCTGTGAGTACTACCCATGCCATTTTGAGGGGCAGGTGTGCGACTTTTGTTACTGCCCTTTCTATCCATGCGAGGACTACGAGCTGGGCTTTTGGGTGATAGGCAGGAAGGGCAACGTGGTGTGGAGCTGCATTGACTGCCACCTTCTGCACATCAGGGAGGTGGCAGAGTACTACAGGGCCCATCCCCATGTAAGCCTGCCAGAGCTAAAGGCACTCGCCACCACGCTCTCGCTGGTGTATGTTGGAAACAAGAGCGGAAGGACAGGGCGCGGGTGATGAGGGTGGCGATGGCGAAGAACAGGGGTGTGCTGATAGCCATCGAGGGCATAGATGGAGCAGGAAAGAGCACTCAGTCCGTGCTGCTCAAGCGGGCTTTGGAGCAGCGGGGCTATGAGGTGGTGCTGCTAAAGGAGCCCACCAATGGTGTGTGGGGCTCAAAGGTCAGAAGGCTGGCACAGCTCGGAAGGCACGTGTCACCCGAGGAGGAGCTCGAACTCTTCTTGAGGGACAGGGAGGAAAATGCGAAGCAGCACATCATTCCCGCGCTTGAGAGCGGGCGTGTGGTGATAATGGACAGGTATTATCCATCGAGCATGGCGTATCAGGGCGCGCTCGGCATCGACCCCCAGCTCATACGGGAGAGGAGCGAGCGCGTAGCTCCGGTGCCAGATTTGGTGGTGGTGCTCGACGTGCCCCCAGAGGTAGGGGTGAGTAGAATACTGAAGAGGGGGGAGCGTCCCAACCACTTCGAGGAGGAGGAGTATCTGAGGGCAGTGAGGGATGTGTTCAGGCGCATTGTGGAGGAGGGGATGGGCGTGCTGGTGGATGGCACTCTCTCTCCTCAGAGGGTGCATGCCCGCATCTTAGAGCTGGCGATGCCCCTCGTGGAGGACTGTTAGACCATCGCCCATCTCGATGGAAAGTGTGCCTCCCACGTGCCTCAGGGCACATCTGAGGTGTTGGGCGAGAAGGAGCGGGCATCTTCCCTCTGCACCACGAACATCACCCCTGCCCTGCCCCCCTCGTCCACAAACCGTGTGAGCTTCTCCACGTGCCTTGCTCCCCTTGTGGTCGGGGCATCCGGAAACATCGCGATGCCGTGCCCTACGAGCGTGCACGACTTTACTTCCAGAAGATAGGAGGGCTCTGCGAGCAGCAGGTCGATGCGACTTGTGCCCACATGGTGGTCCCTGTCCACCACCCTGTATTCCTCGAACCCCTCGAGCATGTTGGGCACTCTGGCATCCACGCACCGTCGTGCACTGCGAGAATGTCAAAGCTCGTCTTTCTCGTGTGCGCTTTTCCCCTCAAAAAAAGCGCCCGCATATCCCGTATGAAGCCCAAGCTCTATGCTGCGAGCACCTGTGTTTGGTGCAGAAAGACGAGGCAGCTTCTCGAGAGCAATGACGTGTGAGTATGTGTACATAGACCTAATGGATGAGGACGAGCAGCAGAACGTTCTCGAGGAGCTTGCACAGTATAACCCAGATTGCACCGTGCCCACGCTTGTCGTGGGGGACGAGGTGATCGTGGGCTATGAGCCAGAGAGGATAAGGAATGCACTCAAGCTGAAGTGATGGGAAATGGGCTATGTTGATTACGGAGAGGTCATCAGGCCGTATGAAAAGCTCAAAAAGGATGCTGAGGCTGCGGGCTATCATTTACACCCCAACGAGGAGGTCGTGCTGGACATAGTGGAGGGACTCGTGAAGAACACCGAGAGGTATGGCCATCCTTCATGCCCCTGCAGGCTTGCCTCTGGAGAGTATGAGAAAGATGTAAGGAGAAAAGGGGGAAGAGGTGGTGTTATCTGGTATGGAGCTTGCATATCCAGTGTGGAGGTGCAGGGTGTGCGGCTATCTGTGCGCTCGGGATGCACCACCCAGTGTATGTCCCATCTGCAAGGCGAGGGACAGGTGGGAGAGGCTCATCTGACCCTTCATTTTCTGCTCTTTTCTATGTAGCTGCTCACCTGCTGGAGCACATGGGCGTAGTCGTAGAACAGCGTGCCAATGTCCAGGCTTCCCACCACGTCCACCATCCCAATCACTGCCACCACGGTGCCACCGGCATCTCGAATCGGGGATGCCACGATTGGCACACCCTTGTACTGTCCAGTGGAGGGAATTCCCCTGATTACTCTGTTCTCCTCGAACACCCGCTGGAGCATGGGCCCGTCATACTCGGTGTCGAGCACCGTTCCCCTCTCTATTCGAACGCCGGGCTTGTTCTTGCTTCGCATCGTCACGGGCAGGCCCGTGAGGTAGTGCACGGCCATCGCAATGGGGATGCAGCTCTCTGCGTTTGAATCCTCACTTATGCGTATTCCAATCGAGCGCAGCTTGGATGCCCGCACATCGTCTTTGGGCATTCTCACAGCACCCCGATGCCCATCGCCCCGTTGGTCTTCTTCATGGAGGCTGCCGCATCACGCTCCAGCTCGCACATCGCCCGTATGGCGTCGATGTTCTCGGGTATCACGATGGACTCCTGATGCACTCCCTGAAACAGGTATAGCTCCCCATTCTCCACGGTGATGGAGTCCTCCCATATCACGTTCTCCCACACATCATTTCTGGGTCTTCCTGCGTCCCTCGCCATCTCTATGACCTCGGCAGTGGAACCCACATCGGAGCCGATGAGCAGCATTCTGGGCTCGCTCGAGAGCAGCTCTGCCACCTCCTCTCGGGATGGGGAGCTCTCAAGCTCCACGTTGACTGCATGCATGTGCATCAGCGTGGTGGAGAGCTTTGCAGCCAGTGTGGTTATGGGTATGTGAGGGATGACTGTGTTCACGTCTGGGCCATGATGGGAGGGCAGTGTAATGGGGTTGGGCACAATGGCGTTGATGGGGCCCTTCTTTGCATCTCCCGGGTCGGTCCCCCTCCTCATCAGCACGACCCTCGTCTTCTTTATGCCATATGCACCGTCCAGCAGGTATAGCAGTCTGCACAGGGCAGTGGTGTTGCACGATACCACCCTCACAGCGTCCCTTCCGATGGCATGTGAGTAGTTGCTGAGGGCGTTGAAGGAGAAGCCCGCAATATCGTGCTTCTCTCCTCCCTGCCAGATGGCCTTGCATCCCGCATCGATATACATGTCCTTGTACTGCTCACCCACACCGCCCGGTGTGCAGTCAACCACGACATCTGCAGCCTCGCACATCGCCCGCACGTCCCCCTCCACCTCGAGTCCTGCCTTCTCGAACGCCTCGATGCGTTCATTGGGGGCATACAGTGGGTACTTCCTCTTCTTGGCGAACCTTGCCTCGAAGTTGGGGCGCGTCTTGGAAACGCCCACCACCTCCATATCGTCCTGAAGGCTCACGGCGTCTGCAACGCGCTTTCCTATCGTTCCATACCCATTTATTGCGACCTTGACCTTGGACATGCTCTCACCCAATCAGGTATGCACTCTCCTTGGTGATGTCCACCTCGATTAGCCTTCCTTCAGAGGTGTGGACATCTCCCAGAACTCCGTACATCTCCACGCCATCGTCCTTTTGGACGATGCGGATGATGTTCTCTGCCACCAGCTTTTGCTCACCACCTTTCTTGAGGTACACGGAAAGCTCACACACTCACATCACTCCTATTGTGTATGGGTGCTGATAGTTTAAGCGTTTTACTGTCGCCGCTACTCCAGCTCTATGGTGGCCGGGGGCTTGGGCGTGAGGTCATACATTACGTGGGTCACCTCTGGTATCTCACTGGTGAGCCTCGATGCGAGCCTCATCAGCACCTCGTGGGGAATCTCGAGAGGCTGGGCAGTCATGCCATCTCTCGACTCCACTGCCCGCACAGCCACAATCCAGCCATATGCCCTAACGTCCCCTTTCACACCCGTTCCCTTGCCCACGAGGGCTGCGTACGTCTGCCATGGTCTGAACTTTTCCAGCAGCTCCTCCTCCACGATTCTGTTCGCCCTTCTTGCAATCTCCACCTTCTCACGGGTGACCTCTCCGAGGATGCGCACCGACAGACCTGGACCTGGAAACGGCATCCTCTCGCAAATCTCGGGAGGCAGGCCCAGAGCCCTTGCCACCTCTCTGACCTCGTCCTTGTACAGGTCTCGGATGGGCTCTATGATTGCCTTGAACTCGTACACATCTGGAAGCCCCTTGACGTTGTGGTGGGACTTGATGCCCCCGAGCGACTCTATAAAATCGGGATATATCGTGCCCTGAATGAGGTACTCTACTTCTTCCTCGCGGGCAACATCCTCGAGCACCCTGAGGTACACCTCGCCAAATGCCCTTCGCTTCTCCTCTGGGTCAGTGATGCCCCTTAGCCCCTCGAGAAACTGCTCCTCCGCATGTACCACCCTGAGCCCCGCATCGCCAAAAATTTCCACAATCCTCTCGGTCTCGCCCTCTCGCATGAGACCCGTGTCTATGTACACGGGGATGAGCAAGTCTCCGATTGCCCTTCTCGCTAGCACGAGGCATACAGAGCTATCCACTCCACCAGAAAGTGCCAGCAGGGCCTTTCCATCCACCTGTCTTCTTATGTTCTCTATGGCCTTCTCTATGAACCTGTCTACTTTTACCATGTATCCATGGGCTCTACTGGAATACTTATAATGGTTGTGCTACTGGAAAAGAGGTATCATCCATCCCTCTTGTTCTGGCTTTGGGAGGGATGTGCTGTTGCTTGAGCTCGTAGAGGCTCTGTCTTGCATCCTTGAAATAGAACTTCTCGATGAGCATATCCTCGCTCTTGAGTCTGTCGAGGGCATACCTCACCGTTCTTGCTGGCAGATATGTCTCCTTTGCAATCTCCTTCTGCGTCAGTGGCCCAGAGTATTCGAGCACCTTGTACACCAGCTTGGCGCTCGGGGGCAGCCTCTCAATCTGCTCTCTGCTCACATCCTTCTTGAGTTCTCCTCTCTGCATATTCTGCCTCCACACATAATTAACATTGTTAAGTATATAAGCTTTTCCATCGTATATATACGATAGTTTTGTGTGTGCACGCCGTGGCTCATTCCACACCATTCATGGGTTAGGCTTTTGTAGCTGTGAGGAGCAAAGGGGGCTGCATGACTCCCCCACCCCCTCCCAAGCCACAGGTGGGTAGCATAGCACCATATGTGGCTGGAAAGAGCATAGAGGAGATAGCTGCTGCATATGGGCTCGTCCCAGAGAGCATCGCAAAGCTGGCGTCAAACGAGAATCCCTATGGCCCCTCTCCAGAGGTGGTGGAGGCAATAAAGCGTGTGGCCTCTACCGTGCATATGTACCCCAGCCAGTCCATGCATGGCTTGAGGAAACGGATGGCAGAGTACGTGGGCACAGAGCCAGAGAGGGTGCTGCCCACCCCCGGCATGGACGGGCTAATAGAGTATGTGCTGAGAGCGTTCGTGTGCGATGGAGACGAGGTGATAATCACCTCACCCACCTTTTCGTACTACGAGATTGCCTCCCTCGCCTGTGGGGCAAGGGTCGTGCACGTACCAAGGAAGCACTTTGAGGTGTGCGCCCATGATGTGCTCGAGCGTGCATCAGAGCGCACGAAGGTCGTGTTCGTGTGCTCACCCAACAACCCCACCGGGAACACCGTGCCCCTCGATGTGGTGGAGGAGCTGGCAGACTCCCTAAGGGCAATCGTTTTCGTGGACGAGGCGTATGTGGAGTTCTCGTCGTGCAGCCTCCTCGGTGAGCTGCTGGACTACGATAACGTGGTCATTGGCCGAACGCTCTCCAAGGCGTTTGGGCTTGCGGGCTTGCGGGTGGGCTATGGCGTGCTCCCTTCCTGTCTCATGGAGCCCTGCCAGAGGGTTGCCACGCCGTTCGCCCTCTCCTCTGTGGCGCAGGCAGCAGCCGAGGGGGCACTTGCGGACATCGAATACATGAGAGAGTGTGTGTCGCGGATAAGGCGGGACAGGGAGCTGCTCTATGACATTCCGTTCAAAACGTACCCCTCAGAGGCAAACTTCGTGCTCGTGGACGTTGCTCCCTTTACCGCTGCAGAGGTGTGCGAGAGGCTGCTAAAGAAGGGCATCATCGTGAGAGACTGCACCGGCTTTTATGGAATGGGCAAGTCCTATGTGCGCATCAGTGTGGGTACGAGGGAGCAGACCAAAAGAGTGGTGGAGGCGATGAAGGAGATTCACTCCGAGCTATAAACTCACGCCCTCACAGATACCTCCCGTAGTTTCGCATCACCTCGAGATTTCCATCGAGCGCCATGCTCGACTCGGCATATCCGAACGACAGGCACCCCCCGCACGTGCTCGATATCTCCCTTCTTCTCTGGCTCGTCTCTTGCCACACCCTCTTCAGCCCGTCACTCACCCTGCCCAGCGTTAGCTCCCTCTCCCTGCAGCTCACCACCTCGCCATCGAGCCCCACGTGCAAGAACAGCTCGCCCACACGGCATCGGAATGTGGGCTTTAGCTCTCGAATCATTCTGAGATAGGCATACGAGTTCATGATGGGAAGTCCCCTTCTCTTTAGCTCCATCAGCCCATCTATCGCCTGCTCGTATCGCTCCCTGCTTCGTATTCCCAGCTCCTCCCACGTGCTCTTGGGTATTTCTTCATACTCCGCAACGGGCTCGAAGGATATGAGGCATCCGAGCCTGTGGGCGAGCGCTGCCAGCTCTCCAAGCTCATGCAGGTTGCGCTCGTTGATTACACAGTTGAGCAGCACGTCCATTCCCTGCTCTCTTGCAATGCGTATTCCATCCAGCACCACATTCACATCTGCCCCCCTGAGTTCGCTGTAGGACTGAATGCCATCCAGCGAGACCGAGAGGTAGTCCACGACGTCCACCAGCTCGTCTATTCGCTCTGAGAGCAGCAGCCCGTTGGTAATCATGGACGTGCTCATTCCCAGCGACTTCGCATATCCAAGACACTCGGGAAGGTCTGCCCTCAGCAGGGGCTCAGTTGCCCACACGTTATACACCACGATGCCCATTGCCCGAGCCTCGCTGAGCAGCCGCTTGACCTCCTCTGTGCTCATCTCCTTTCCATTCCGCCTCGAGTAGGGGCAGAACGCACATCTGAGGTTACATTTCGCGTTTATCGTGTGGGAGAGTATCACGGGTCTGTGCCTTACCTTGAGCTGCCACAGGGCCCTTAGCATCATCGTGGGAGCGCCCATGACGTGCACATGGGCCCAAGACTAAAAAGGTTTATCTTCCCGTTGCTTGCAGGACCCCCTTCCGCAAGGGGAGGTGTTGTGAATAATGAGCTACACAAGATAGCCAAAGATATAGTTGATGAAGCAGAGAAGCACAACGCAATAATCGCCATAGGTAATCTAAACGGAGTCAGAAACAACAACAAAGGAAGAAAGGTGAACAGAAAGGTTAATTCGATACCCTTCTACCGCTTAAAGGAATACATCAAATACAAAGCAATGGAAAGAGGAATTGCAGTAATAGAAGTTCCAGAGTACAACACTTCAAAGCAATGCTCCCGTTGTGGTTCAATGAACACGGAAAGACCTTCTCAGGGAGTTTTCATCTGCGAGGATTGCGGCTATCAGGTAAATGCCGGTATTAACGGAGCTAAAAATTGAAACGAGCCGTGCTCATGGCAGGGGCTGCTGTGACCCAGCCCGAAGGGGAGCGCCTTTGGCACACTCCCCAACCTCCCCCAAGGGCTTCCGGTGGAAGCCCCCGACTTTAGTGGGGGAGGAGGTCACAGAGATTACAGAGTAATCAACTGCTGCTACATATGAGCAGCATCCACAATCCATCTATCCGCGATATCGAGCACCTCTGCCCTCACCTCGTCAAAGCATTTGCCAGAGATGAATGTGCCCCCTTTGAACAGCCGCCTTCTCACGAGCTTTCCCACGATATCATCACACCCCTTTCTTACCCTTAAGATGAGTGAGCCCGGGCAAATCGTGCTGTCCACGAGGCTGCCATCCAGATCGCCGTCCACTATGCCCAAAACTGGCACCGAGAACCTCGAGAGGATGTCTGCACATATCGTGGTGGTGTCGTCCCCCACCGTTATTGCCCCCATAGCTCGAGGAGCGAGCTCAAAGCAGTGCTCTGCATCGTGGTCTATCAGGTATATCGTGCTTCCCTTTGTGGACACCACGCGGCGTCTTGCCACACACCGTCTGAGCATGCCCGTGCGCACGATGGCATTCTCGAGGTTCACGCGTCCGAGCTTTTCCACGCCGTGCCTCTTTAGCACACCTCCCACTATGTCCACAATCTTTCCGTTTCTCTCCACGAGGACCACATTGCTGCTCGTTGCCCTTCCCACCACGATGCCGTTTACCCGTATGCTCTCTCCAGCCCTCACACCATTCACCCTTCTCATCACAGTGGAGCCCTGCCGTTTAACACCCGATATGGTAGAGGGCTCCACAATGGGCTCCACGATATTCAGAGAGAGTATGCTGGCGATGTGCTCTCCCTCCTTTCTTCCCCTCCATGGAATGCACATCCCGGGCTCCACCTGACAGAGTGCATCACAGCTGGAGTTTTGGGCCACCATGTACCCAAATGCGAGTGCGGACTCCATGCTCTTTGCCTGATTTGCGAGCACCACCACATCGCACGCAGAGAGGGCATTCACGGACTCGCTTGGCGCCTCGCTGAGCATATCTATCCTGTGCTCGCCCACATCGAACAGCGCGCACTTTCCCATCGTGCCACCGAGCCTTGCCTCCACCTCTCCGTATCCCTCGAGCACATCGAGCACATGGCTGGCAAAGCCGCTGTATATCACCTCAGGTCCGTGAACCACCACCCCTATCCTCATCATAGGGGAGCACCATGGAAGATTACTTCAACATTGCGCCCAAAGGCAAGCTCTATATCCCCCAAATGAGAGCGCTCTGCAGATGGACATAAAGATGCTGAGGCCCTGTATGGAAGGAGAGGGGTATATCGCAGAGGCAAGGGTGGAGCTTGGGGTGGGCTTTGCAAGGCTGTGCCAGACGCTCTCACTCGCAGAGGGGGTTGGGAATGTGAGATGCTCTCCAAGGCTGGAGGTTGCCCGCTTTTCACTGATGGGGGTTGAGCTGATGGTGTATGGCAGTGGAATGGTCAATCTGAGGGGGGTTCTGGACGAGCAGCAGGCACATGAGGTGCTAAGGGCGCTCGAGGCTCTCATAGCAGAAGCAAGAAGATGAGCCACACCACCATGAGGGCAAGAGCGAGCCCCATGGCGATGAGTGCGAGGCGCTTATCTGAGCCAATCACCAGTGGAATGGGCCCTATCATAATCACCGCCGCACCCTCCACCCTCCTCTTGGGCTCCTCCTCAGCAAGCTCCTCAGCAGGCTCCTCAGCAGGCTCCTCAGCATGCTTCTCTTCCGTGGGGATATGCATCTCATGGCGGAGCGGACTCACATACATGAGCAGCATTGCCACCACGATGAGCACGATTGCCATGCCGATGGTGAGTACCGCCATGGTGGGGGAGGATGCGAGCACTATGGGTATGGGGCCTATGAGTACCACCCCTCCCCACTGCCCAGGAGCGCCAGAGAGCACCATGAGAAGGGCGAGCACAATCAACCCGAGAAGCACCCACGCAATTGCCCTCATGGTTCTCATGGTTCTCATGGTTCTCATGGTTCGCCTCCCAGCGGCCTCGTCTTCGCGATGTCCTCCTCTATATCGTGCATCTCCCGTGCGAACCTGTGGCACACTGCGATGGCAAACTCTTTCCAGCGCTCCTCATTCCATCCCTCCACAATCTCGCTCAGGGCAGATGCCAAAACACCCTCTGGCACGCCGCTGGTCGTGATGTTCACCCCGCAGTGCACCTTCTCGGATGAGGGGGATGCCGATGCGATGCACACCGTGAGCTTGCCCCCGTTCACGTACACATCGTCCCCCTCACGCACAGCCCTTATGCCATATCCTTCGAGCACCTCACACAGGATGAGCACCAGCAGCCGCTGAAGCATGTATGCACCCCACATGGTGGGAGGATGGGCAAACCTCTCCACGATGAAGTGAATGAGGCAGTCTCCCCTGATATCGGTGTGCACATCCTCCATGTCCAAGATGCTTTTCACATCCATGGGACCTCGAAACGCCACGATGGAGCTGCCCTTCACACCCACCGAGTGTGCCCACAGGGGCCTCATCTGGCTTCCATCATACGTGTGCACCTCATCGAGCACCTCGACCTTCATGTCCTCACCCTCCGTGCCACAAAGCACACATGCTCCTTGAATGCTGGTGAGAGGGACACCACATCGAGCACCTCAAACGCCCGCTGCAGTATGCTGCCCTCCTCCTCTATTATTCTTTTCTTTGGCAGCGTGCTGCTTATGCTCTTGAGCTTGCACATCATGAGCAGCATACCCTCGTCGAGAAAGTACTGTGCATTTTTCACGGCGATTTCTGCCTGATTGGGCTGAGCCACGTCCTGATAGAGCATGTCCACCTTGTCCACGATGCAGGCGTAGCGCTCTGGATGGCGTGCATCTGCATATATGGGTATCACCATCTCGTCGTTGGCAAATGCCTTCAGGAGCCTGCTCATGGGAAGAGGAGCAACCTCCACTGCATATATCACCGAGTGTGGTAGCAGGGAGCGCATCACGCCGATGTTGGCGCCCGAGCCCGCCCCGAGGTAGAGCACTCTGGCATCGGCTGGCACCTCCACGGGTCGCCTTTTTAGCAGCACCTGTAACTTCGTCTGCCTCATACTCTCATGAGCCGTGTGAGCGAGCCATCGGCACGGAGGAGCTCGTCCGAATGGAGCACCACCCTCTGCCCTCGCACTGATATGTGGACATCCTCCTCCCCGGTGTGACCGATGTGCCATGCAGGCACGTCGCCAAGCTCTTCGATTAGGGTGCTTGCCTCCTTGGTTGCCAGCAGGAACCTCCCGTAGCTCTCCGAGAACAGCAGCTCGGTGGGTGTGAGCCCATTTGCAGCCTCGTCCAGCTCCACCACTGCACCGCACTTGGCTGCCATCTTGCACACTCCCACCGCAAGGCCACCAAGGGAGAGGTCGTGGGCGGCGCTCACCAGCCCCATTTCCACGGCCCTTCTCACTGCCTCGATGTTTTTCACATACTCCCTTCTCATAGTGGGCGCAGCGCCCCCATCGGAGCCCATGAGGGCACAGTACTCACTTCCGCCAAGCTCGGCATGGGTGTCTCCCACGAGCACGAGCTCGAGCCCTTCCACTGGGTGCATCGGTGGGATGTGCCTCGAGCGCACGATGCCCACCATGCCGATGGAGGGCGTGGGCAGCACCTTGGTGTCGAACTCCTCGCTCTCGTTGTAGAACGACACGTTGCCACCCACCACGGGCACCCCGAGCAGCCTCGCTGCCTCTGCCAGTCCCCTCACGCTCTCTGCAAAATCGAAGTACACCTCTCTATCCTCTGGGTCTGCAAAGTTCAGGCAGTTCACGATTGCTATGGGCTCAGCACCCTTTACCGCGAGATTGGAGGCATTCTCCAGCACGGACAGGGCGGTGCCGTCATATGGAGAGAGGGACACGTGCCTTGGGTTGCACCCGCAGGAGAGCGCCAGCGTGAATCCCTCTGGGCACACGAGCACCCCCGCATCTTCCCCGGGCTTGGTGTGCGTTCGTATCTGCACCTCGTGGTCATACTGACGATACACCCACTCCTTTGAGGCGATGTTGGGGCTGGAGAGCAGCCCGAGCAGCACCTCTTTCAGGTCGTGCGCCTCTGGCGCCCTTTCAGCGCTCACGGCTATTCGTGGGGTGCTCTCTCGCTCATACATGGGTGCGCCTCCCACGAGCAGGTCGATGGGCACATCCACCACCACCTCGCCCCTGAACATCACCACGAATCTCTTCTCCTCGGTGAGCTCGCCCACCACTGCATGGGCGAGGTCATATCTTTCGGCGATTGAGAGCACCTCGTCCACGTTCTCTGGGGCGACCTCGAGCACCATTCTCTCCTGTGATTCTGCTATGAGAATCTCGTATGCGGTGAGCCCCTCCTCTCTGAGCGGTACCCTGTCCGCATATATGCGCAAGCCAAGACCGCCCTTGGCGGCAAGCTCAGTGGACGCCCCCGTGAGCCCTGCCGCACCAAGGTCCTTGCACGCCCTGACGAGCCCCTTCTGAATCGCCTCGAGGGTGGCCTCTATCAGCAGCTTTTCGGTGTATGGGTCTCCAATCTGCACGCTTGGTCTGTCCTCATCCGAGCAGCTCGAAAGGTCTCTCGAGGCAAATGAGGCGCCCCCCAGACCGTCTCTGCCCGTGGTGGAGCCGATGAGCACGAGCGCATCCCCCGCCCTCTTGGACACAGAGGTCGTGATGTTTTCCTCCCTCACGAGCCCTATGCACACCACGTTCACGAGGGGATTGCCGCTGTAGCTGTCGTGGAAGAACACCTCGCCCCTCACCACGGGCACACCTATGCAGTTGCCATAGTCGGCGATGCCAGCCACCACGTGCTCGAAGAGATACACATTCTTGGGCTTTTCCAGCCCTCCAAAGTACAGGGGGTCCATCAGGGCAATTGGTCTTGCGCCCATGGATAGTATGTCCCTGACTATGCCCCCCACCCCAGTTGCCGCACCGTTGTAGGGGTCAACATAGGAGGGATGGTTGTGGGACTCCATGCCTATGGCAAGCGCCCATCCGTTCTCGAGTCGTACGACTGCAGCATCATCACCGGGCCCCACGAGCACACGCTCGCCAGTGGTGGGAAGGGTGGAGAGCACCGAGGCACTCGACCTGTATGAGCAGTGCTCGCTCCACAGGTTCAGAAAGCACCCCTGCTCCACGATGTTGGGCTCCCTGCCCAGCGCCCGCGTGATGACCTCGAAGTCCTCTCGGGGAAGAATCATGAACTCCTCCTCAGAATGTGGAGAGCTTGCCATCTGCCACCATGTCGGTTATTTGTGGTATGTTGTCGAGCCATCTGTCCACAATCTCCTCGCTCTGCCTTCTGATGCGCTCTGTGTGCTGTTTTCCATCGGGTATGAACTGGACGCTGGCGAGGAGGGGCTCGTCTATGGGCTTTCCAATCTGAGAGAGCACCCGCACATATACCTCCTTCACGCCCTCCACCTCTGCTGCAATCTCGTTGGCAATCTCCCTTGAGAGCAGGTTGTACAGCTTTCCCACGTGGTTCAGTGGGTTCTTTCCGCTCGTTGCCTCCATACTCATGGGTCTAAAGGGCGTGATGAGTCCATTACACCTGTTGCCCCTGCCCACTGAGCCATCGTCCCCCATCTCTGCCGAGGTGCCCGTCACGGTCAGATAGCACGACCCCTTGTCGATATCATCGGCGGTGTTTACGAACACGTCCACCTCCCTCTGGGTGTACATGGGCACGATGCCCTCAATCTCGTCCCGTATCTGCTCCTTTATCTGCACGTAGTGGTCAATGTCCTCCACATACTTGTCTATCATGGCACATGCCACTGTGAGGGATATTCTATCCTCCCTTCTCAGTCCCATCACCTTTATGTCCTCACCGATGGCGGGAAGCCGCTTTCTGAGCTTCTCTATCAGGAATCTCTCGGTGTGGTACACGAGGCTCTCTGTCTCGGAGAGGGGTGCGTGTGCCACCCCAAACGAGGTGTCGTTGGCGAGGGGAGCGTTGTGCTTTCGGTTGAACACGTCCCTCAGGTCAGATGAGCCCACACCCAGCCTGCAGTCTATTATCACGTACTCATCCAGAAGGTTTGGAAAGTTTTCGTGCAGGTAGTCCCTCGCTGCCCTGACCACCACCCTGTTGGTGGGAATGGCGTGCCCATCGAACTCGTTTGTTGCCCTGCCCACGAGAAGAATGTATATGGGTGAAATCACCTCTCCTCCCCCAAATGCTGGCAAAGAGCGTCCAGCCACTATCTGGGTCTCATCGGTGTTGTGATGCAGAATCACCCCAAAGCGCTTTTTATATTCCTTGCACAGTGCTCTGCTCATCGCCTCTGCTATACCATCGGCGATGCTGTCTGGATGCCCTATCCCCTTTCTCTCCACAATCTCTATCTTTTGCTCCTCCATGGGCACCTGATGGATTGCTTCTACCTCGATGTTCTTCATGAGCATCAGTCCCCACCATCTGCTTGGCTTAAAGCTATCAGAATCTCATCTTCCTTATCTATGTTTGCTCACCCTCTGCCGAGCACTGCGCCTTTTTAGGACGTGCACGATGTCCTGCGCAAGCTTGCGCTTGTACTGAGCATACTGCTTGAGGGAGATACCAGCACGGGCGAGGGCGGCATCCCTGTAGGGACATGCCCTCGTGGGCTTGCAGCAGTAAGCGAGCGAGCCAAAGCAGGTGCCCTCTCCCTGCTCGAGTGGCGTGCCTGCCACAAGGCTCTCTTTGAGGCGCATGAACTCCGCTGGCGAGAGACCAATCTGCTTCAGCACGGACTGGAGAGGGCAGTTCTTCACAGGAGCACAGCAGAACGCGAGCCCCCTCAGGTCCCCTCCGGCACAGATGTGGGAGGGCATGTTGTACCATCCATAGGCTGCCTCCATCTTCTTGAGGGTTCTCGAAAGCGCACCCACCACCTCTGGATTTTCCACGAGAGGGCGCGCCACCGATACCATATCGGCTCCCTTAGAGAACATCTTCTTGGCGCTCTCGTAATCTCTCACACCATTGTTGCCTATGATGAGAAGCGATGTGGCATTCCTCACCGCCCTCAGGGGGCGATGGTCTGTGGGTGCGTACTCACCCCTTCTCTGGGCTCCCATGCAGTCGAGGTGCAGCATGTCCAGCCCAGCACCCTCGAGCGCCCGGGCAAGCGCGACCTCATTGGTGATGTTTGTCCTCATCTTCAGGGAGAGCACCACACCCGTCTCTTTGAGCCTTCTCACCCATTCCACGAGCCTGTGGGGCTGGTGCAACAGGGCCTGTCCAGCCCCGACCTCCATCATCTCGGGCTGTCTGCAATGGGCGTCGATTTCCAGCACCCCACGGTGCTCTGCGATGATGGGTGCAAGCTCCATCAGGGGTGTGAGCGAGGACGCCCTCACGTTCACTGCCACCGTCCTGCCAGAGAGCTGCTCAAGCTCCTGCTCGATGTGCTCAAAGGGCTCATCTATCAGGAACTCCCTTCTTCCCCTCTCGCTCATCCTTCTGGATGCCTCGATGGTGGGCTCATCGATGGAGTACCCACCTATCGTCACGAGACCCGCATCCTCGAACCTCTTCACGAACGAGGCATCGGTGATGCCAGACATGGCAGAGGTGGCAACTGGACATGAGATGGTAAGATAGCCTTGTGCAATCATACTATATCAAACCTCACGTTTATCTTGAACACCTTCACGGTGGGAAGGTTTAGCATGGGATATCCAAGTGCGCTGATATCGGAGAGTATCCGCTCGAGCCGCCTTTGGTTTGGGGCAGAGACTGTAAACCACATGTTGTACTCGTGCTCACGCTCGTAGTTGTGGGACACCTCCTCATAGCTATTGATTCTCTCTGCCACCCTCTCCATCTCCTCGCTTGGGACCTTCAGGGCAACGAGAGTGCTGCATACTCCCACCCTCTGGGTGTTCAGGATGGGGGCAATCCTGCGTATGATTCCCCTATCCATGAGGGAGCGCACCCTGTCCATTAGCTCCTCCTCACTGATGCCAAGCTCCCTTGCGATTTTGGCATAGGGCTCTGCCTCGAGCGGAAAGCCAGTGTGCAGCACGTCCACAATCCTTCTATCCAGCTCGTCCACTATCGTTCCCTCTCCTCCACGGGTATGGGGGTGTGGATGCAGAAGGGCTCTGGTCCCAGCACATCCCCTGTGAGGGCGTACGCCCTTGCCCTGCACCCCCCACATGCGACCCTATACTTGCATTCTCCACACTTTCCACCAAGGGCCTCTGGCTCCCTCAGCCGGGCAAAGAGAGGGGAGTTCTCCCATATCTCATCGATTGAGCTCTCTCGTATGCTGCCCGCCTTGAGGGGCAGATACCCGCATGGGTACACCTCCCCCCTTCTCGATATGAAGCAGAATGTGATTCCCCCAAGACATCCCATCCTCCTTGTGGGCACGATGCCCTCCATCTCGCTCACTATCCTGACGTAGTGGGGGGCACACGTGGGCCTGATCTCCATCTCTGGATGGCACAGAGCAGCCTCATGGAGCCATCGCAATGTGTCCTCGTACTGAGGTGGGCTCATCTCCTCCCCACCCCTACCCCTTCCAGTGGGCACGAGCATGAACACGTGAAGGGCAACTGCCCCCAGCTCCCTCGCCAGCTCCAGTATGGCTTCCTTCTCATGGATGTTCCCCCTCGTGAAGGTGGTGTTTATCTGAAGCTCGAGCCCAGCCTCAAGGGCGCATCTTGCTCCCTCAATGGCTCCCTCAAAGGCTCCCCTCCCCCGTATGTGGTCGTGGGTCGAGGGGGTGGCTCCATCGAGACTTATGCTCACCCTCTCAACACCATTCTCTCGTATGCGCATGGCAAGGGAAGGTGTGAGCATCGTGCCGTTGGTGGAGAGCACGCATCTTACGCCCCTTCGCTTGGCATGGGCGAGCAACTCAAACAGGTCTTTTCTCATCAGGGGCTCGCCCCCTGTCATGATGAGCATCGGGCTGTGGGGGGCGAGCGAGTCTATCAGGAAGAGAGCCTCATCGGTGGTGAGCTCGTCCTTGGAGGAAGCCCCGGCAGACGCTCTGCAGTGGGTGCATCTGAGGTTGCACGCACCCGTGAGCTCCCATGCCACCACCTTAAGGGGGTGTGCCAGCATCATTGAACCTACGAGCGCTCCCCAATTTAAAAGGGTTTTCCTGCGGGCAGTGGTGGATGCGTTGAGAGGTGTGGGACGTGCCAGCATTGGGCAATTTTAACTGCCACCTCACAAAACATGACACATCGAAGATGTTTTATATTATCTGTAAGAAAACCACAAAGCGGTAAAAATGAAATTTGCCACCTGCTTAAATTGTATGGATGGTAGAGTGCAATTACCTGTTATCCATTGGATAAAGGAGAATTATGCTGTTGATTATGTTGATATGATAACAGAGGCTGGAATGGATGGTGTTTTAGTGGATGAAAATTATTCAAATATGGACAGAATAGATATATCGCTTACGAAACACAACTCGAACATTATTTTTATCGTAGGACACCATGATGGTGGGGGAAATCCCGTGGACGATGAAACGCATAAGAAACAAATTCTTATCGCTGTAGAAAAAATAAAAAGATTAAGACATTCCCCACTAGGATTATGGGTATCGAATGAAGGAAAGGTTGAAGAGATAACCAAAAAATAAAGAGGAGGTTTTATTTATGAAGATACCAAAATGCATGAGCACGCAGCACCCTGATAATGTGCATTTACCGTTTTTTGCAGAGAGCACTGAACTTGGCGGGGAAGACGAAATACAGGAGGCATACTACGTCTTCTCTCATCTGGGTTGTGATGAGCAGATGTGGGATTGTGAAGGCAAGGAAGTCGATAATTTTGTGGTCAAAAAATTATTGACAAAATATGAATCGTTCTTCCGGGAGACACGACTGGGTAGAGACGTGTTCATAACTTTAAGGGTTCCAAATCCAACAGTGGAGAAAGCCGAGGCAAAAATTTTACTGGAAACATTGGAAAGCATACCGAGGTCTTTTGACGCTGCCAAGCTATTTTACGGGGATGACACACCCCCAATATTCGAGGTCATCTTACCAATGACTGCCTCTCCCATGTGTCTTGATAGAATCTACAGGTATTATTGCGATTTTGTTGTGGGGAAACAGAATAAGCTATTTAGGGAGGGAGATATCACAATCGCTGAATGGATTGGGGAATTCAAGCCTGAAATAATTAACGTGATACCTCTTTTTGAAGATATGGAACACATGCTTGATGCACACAACATGACCAGAGAATATTTGAAAGATAAGGATGTGGAACATCAAAGAGTCTTCTTGGCAAGGTCAGACCCAGCAATGAATTACGGACATGTCAGCGCTGTTCTTTTAAACAAGATAGCTCTCCAGAGATTACAAACTTTATCTGAGGATATAGGTGTTGAAATTTACCCCATTGTGGGTGTTGGCTCGGCCCCTTTCAGGGGCAATCTCAGACCACAAACAGTAGAAAGAGTTGCAAAAGAGTATCCAAGCACCCATACCCTTACCGTTCAATCGGCATTCAAATACGACAATCCCCCTGACGAAGTTAAAAGGGCCATAAGAAAGCTCCAAGAAAGAAAAACACGCTCACCCCATGAAATATACGAAGAAAGGTGTTTGGAGATAATTGGGAAATACTCTCAAGAATACCAAAAACAAATCATAGAATTAGCACCAGTAATCAACAGAGTTGCAAGGTATGTTCCGAGTAGAAGGAGGAGGAAGTTGCATATAGGTCTCTTCGGGTATTCACGTAGTATAGGGAAAATCTCATTGCCACGGGCGATAACGTTTACAGCCGCTCTTTATTCCTTAGGTTTGCCACCAGAAATTTTGGGTTTGAATGCACTGGATGAAGAGGACATTCAATTTATCAGAGAAGTTTATGTAAATTTTGATTATGATTTAGGGGAAGCCCTCAGATACTTTAACCAAGATACACCGTTTTTACCAAAGGGTCTTGAAACAATAGTCAGTGATTTTCCAGTGGACTTTCAGCCAGATGAAGAGCATAAAGAACTAACAGATCATATTATAGGGTCATTAAAGGAAAACAAAACCGAAGATTTGGGAGAGTATGTCCTAAGAGCAGCAAACTTGAGAAGATTCTTGGGATAATGTCGATTAGTGGGGGTCGACGACAGAAGGGGTCTGAGAGGAGGCATGGGAAAAAGACTATAGAGAAATAAGGGAAAAGAAGGCATGTTGAAATCAGACTTAGGATTGAAAGTATGAACTGCTCTCTGTCTCTCTCGAGGAGAGAGGAGAGCAAGGGTGGCCCGTGTCTCTTCTGAGGGCTCTACAATCTTTTGGTCTTGCAGAGCGTCGCGCCCAATGCCGCCCCACTCGTGCTCATACCCAATAGTAAAGAATTTATACTATACTCGCCGTGAGAGTGTGGGTGGTTGCATGGAGTTTTTAAGCGGCTACAGGCGTGCACGGCTCAGACTCTTTGAGTGGCGCTCTTGTCTCGAGTGGGAGTACAAGCTGCTGCTTGCCCTCGGGTTTGCAGCACTCACAGGGCTTGCGGCACAGGTGGTCATCTTTTTGCCCTGGACTCCCGTGCCCATCACTGCCCAGACGTTTGCGGTGCTCGTCGGTGCGGTGGTGCTGGGAAGGCACTGGGGTGGTGTTGGACAGCTCATATATGTTGCCCTTGGCGCCATCGGAGTGCCGTGGTTTTATGGCATGAGCGGTGGCTATGAGCATCTCTTGGGAGCGAGTGGTGGATACCTGCTTGGATTCGTGGTTGCCGCATGGCTCGTGGGCTATCTTTCAGACACCCATCCCAGCACGAGGAGGGCACCGTCCTTGCTCGGGCTCTTCCTTCTGGCAACGGTGGTGATATATGGACTCGGGCTTCTTCAACTCTACGCGTGGCTCTGTGCGCACTCCACCCCGCCCACTCTGCTCGAGCTGCTCATAAAGGGCGTCCTGCCATTCCTTCCGGGCGACATCCTGAAGGCGGTGCTCGCCTCCGGGTGTGCGTGGGCAATTGTGCCAAAGGAGAGGTTCTGCTGAGTGGCAGGGCATCCCTTCTGCCCCTTCCTCACGGAAGGGGCTTTGTGGACATGGCACCGCCCGGCCCATGTGTGGCTTGCCCACTATTTATCTTTTCGGCACGATCTCATCTATCATGAGGACGCGATTTGCTGCCTCCGTGGCCGAGGTGAGAGCCAACTTCTTCACAATCACTGGCTCTATGGTTGAAGGCGTGGTCACCCTTCCAGAAGAGTCGATCATGGTGTCTATTCCCCGTGTGTAGTAGTTTCTCATTGCTGCGAGGGCATCGGTCGGATTCATTCCAGCATTGCTAGCAAGCGCCATGGGTATGGCCTCCAGCGCCCTTGCGAACTCCAGTACTGCGAGCTGCTCTTTGCGGGGCAGCGTGCAGGCGTAGCTCTTCAGCATCTGCGATAGGATGAATTCGGTTGTTCCGCCACCAGCCACCACCTTCCCGCCCTTGATGATGAATGCGGCGTTGTTTAGAATATTTTGCTGCAGATTGGTTCATCTCTTTTATGCGGTTTTTATCATCCAGCACTATCACTGGTTCTCGTATTTTTTCGAATATGTTGAGGTATTTGTGCTTCTCCAACGCTAAGAGCCGGTTAGCCTTCTGCAGACCCCCAAGCAGTTTGCTTCGCGAGAAATCCGCCCACTCTGTGATGATTCCCAGCTCGATAAGGTCAAATATGCGCTCAATGAACAACACACACTCTTCCTTGTAGTCCCCTTCGAATCCTGCTTGCTGGATGAGGTCAATGTAGCTCAATCTATAGTACTTCAGAAGTCCAAGGAACATGGGAAGGGTGACGCCGCGCAAGCGGTGATTCCTTGCCTCAGTGACACCAAAGGAAACTATCATTCTTGCGAATCTGTCTTGCGAATCTGTCCCATGAGGGAGCTGGAGTATGTCATTATGGTGCTCCCGTCTGCCTTCTTTATCCTGATTTACTTCCTGTGTTCGAGTTTGTTCAGGGAGATGAGAAAGTAATCTGCAGTTATGAAACTCGCTGGAAAAACTTGACCGCTCCACCACCTTCAACTCCACACGTTGAAATTTGCTACCTGCCAAATTACATGCAGCTAACCTAACAATGCAAAGAACTCGCCGAGTTTAGTTAGCATGAGAATTACATTTCTGCCAACTTTCTCCTTTTCAATAAGCCCTCTCGCTTCAAGCCTGCTGACAACCCGCCTGTTGACTTTGTTTAGCAGCTCTTGCCCTTTGCGTCTCCCTTCGCCTGAGAACGAGTAAATGTGTGGAAACTGTATTTCAAGCCTTTCTGACAGATCCCGCAGTTTCATGTAGTCCTTACCATGTTCCCTTTGGGAATAGATAAGCGAAATAGCATATCTCTCCTCCTCACTCAGTTTGACGAACTCCAGGCTGGGTATTTCAAATATAACTGGCTTCTCACATACACTCCTGCCGTACATTCTCTCTTCCTCTTCATCTCTCGCATATCTTTCAGCGAAAACGTAGAACATTCTAACTCCGTGATACCATCCAACAAGAGCTGATGCTACTGACACAAGCCTGCCGTGTGATGAAAGATTGAGGTAAACCTCACTACCAGCGCTCTTCTCTTCAACCACCACTTCAGCTATCGCTCCAACAGCCATCCTGAAGTCAAAAAGATCTGCATAGTGAACTTTCACCTCCAGTCCAAGTTTCTCCAGATCAGCCACTACAGCTCTTTCAAAATACCTCTGCTTCTCATGGAGCTCATACTTTTCCGCAAATTTTCCGCCTATCGTTATGACATGTGCTCTTACTCCGCCAAGAACTCTTATCGGTTTAACAGCCACACTCCTCTCAAATCCGAGGGGTATGATGTGGACTTTTTCGATTGTTTTCATTGTTATCGATGTTATCGTGAAAAGACTAAAATAATTTGCTGCTTCTGCCAGAATACTGTGAAGTAGGGGGTGATGGGAATGGGTATTGAGGGTTTACTTGTCCAAATCCCCATTGAAGTATGGGACAGGATAGTCGAAGAGGAGCCGGAATGGCGCTACATGCATAGATTCCTCGAAAAATACGGATTTGGTAGATTTGCCGTTTTGATGGTTGCTGCTGGTTTGAATGATTTTCAGCTCAAAGGAAAGGCTGAGATTGCTTACTGGCCCAAGCTTAGAGATTTGCTTGAGAGAAAGGAAGTCCCTGCTTCTCCACAAGAGATGGAAGATATGCTTAAAGGGTTCTACACAAAGGAAAGACTGGCTGATTTAAAGCTGAAGAGGTTAAATCGCTTCCTTTCGAGTGAGCTTGCCGATAAGCTCTGGATTGCAGAGCCAAAAGAAGTTGTGGAGAACTTTATCGGGATATGGTATGAGCTCGCTGCTACGATGAGGCAGAACAGGGACGCAAAAACCATCGCTTTTGCGATGAAGTGCCTTGGCATATCGCTTCTTATGACTGGGGAGAGCAACTTTAGCTTTGAAAAAATTCCGATTCCTGTCGATTACAGGGTTAAGGAGTTTACGAAAAGGCTTGGCGTAAGCATAGATGATGAAGAAGTGAGAAGGTTCTGGAGCCAAGTTTTGGAGGGGATAAGGAGTAGAGTGGAAATAAACATGATTCATCTTGACTCTCTGATATGGCAGATTGGTGTGCTTAGCAAGACTGAAATCGTGGACTATTTTGCAAAGCTGGGTTTGAGAGAGGTTGGAGAAAAAATTGCGGAGGTGATGAGATGAGGTTATGTGTAGTTCCCTGCGGGAGCCTGAAAATCTGGAGTAGGTATCCTGATGCAGGAGCTACAATGGCGAGAGATGTCTACATCGGCAGTTTCGCCAGAACCTGTATCGAGTATGCCGAGAAATTCTACCCTGATTCTTACGTCATTCTCTCAGCCAAGTATGGATTTCTGTTTCCGGACGAGATCATTCCGGAGAACTACAACGTAACATTTAACGATCCTAAGACAAATCCGATAAGCGTTGAGGAGCTCAGAAAGCAGGCTGAGCAAAAAGGATTGATGAGATATGATGAGATAGTGGTTGTTGCTGGAAGCAATTATATCAATATAGTCAAGAAGGTGTTTGCAGAGAAGAAAATCATAACTCCGCTGAAGGGTCTTGGTGGAATGGGTCCAATGATTTCAGCGATGAAGAAAGCTATAAAAGAGGAGGTGGAACTGTAATTATGTTCTGTGAACATGGTTATCTTCGAAACAAATGTAAACTCTGCAATCCTGAGCCAACTCGAGTGATCCCGAAAAGCCCTTTTATTGACGGAAATCTTGCATTCAAATGCAACTGGCTCGATACAGACTATGAGGGTCCTTGCGGAAAAGCTGGCAGAAGGTGGAACATATATATCAAACAATTCCCCTGGTGTATCCAGCCGGAGAACCCGTGTTATCAGTATGAGATGGGATTGAGAAAAGAAATTCCACCCTATCCATGTTACGAAACTGAGATTTTTTCCAAATCTGAATATGGGGCAGGAGTTAATCACAGAGGACCAAGGAAAAATATTGGTAGGAGGATAAGGTATGTTGTACCCGGAAAAATCGCACTGTTCACAACTGTTGATCCGGGTAAAGGCGGTGATACAAGGTACATATTCGGCTTCTTTGTTATAAAGGATGATTACGTAGACGGCTATGGTGCAACCAAAATCATAGGGTACCCCGAATATACCTTGAAAATCCCAAGAGATTCAAGGTTGAGATTCTGGGAATTCTACAGGAATAGCGACGGCTCCATGGCATGGGGAACTGGACTGTTTAGATATTTGAGTGATGAAAGTGTAGTGAGGTATCTTGAAAGACAGAGAGAAGTTTTGATTAAAAATGGACACATAAAGGAGGCTAAAGTGGTCGAGGAAGTTATGAAAAAGTTTTATGGTGACTAAAGTGACAAAAGTTGCCAAGTATCACAAAACCACACGTTGAGCTTTCAATCATCCAATCTCACGAGGGCTGGCATTACACAGGTAAGATCTACTTCACCGTCAATCAGCAGAGAGGTTTGATAGAACTGGCATTGATCCTCATTTTATAGAGTTTGATGACAGAGTTATGATATGCTGCCATGATTGCTATATTCAATCCAAGATCAAGATGGTGCTCCAAAGCCTTGAGGATGGATTCTGAGAGGCCTCTAATGGATGCCTCCCAGTCCTTTTCACGAGGAGAAGTGTATTTTATGTACCCGTGCTTTTTTGCGTAGTCAACCACCCTTCGCATTAACCATCTCTCATTGGTTGAGATGAGGTCATATAGGCGCTTAGTATTACGAACACACACCAGCTCCACTTCATTACCCCCTCCTTCCTATGCGAATTCTTTACCATTCTATTCTTCGCTTATCTTTATTACAGTTCTATCCTTCGCCTTTGTTATAGAAAAAGTTTTTGACGATGCCTGAGACGTATAATTTGAGGTGCAGTTCTTTGTTGGTGAAGTACCCTGCCACTGAACACTCTGGTTGGGCTCAGAGGAAAGCGGGAGGATCCACGCACCACGACCACGCTTATAAATCACTCGTGCTCCTGCCAGCTGGCTATCTGTGAGAGCGCCTCTGCCACCTGTGGTGAGAGTCTGTACCTTCGCTCATTGCGGTTTCCCCGCCTTTCGAGAATGCCCTCCTGATACATCCTCGCGAGATATGTGGACACCGTGCTCAGAGGTATCGTGTCAAACTTCTCCTCATACGCCCTCTTCACGTCCTTGGAGGTGAACCACTCGGCATCGAAGTCGTACTTGATGAACATCTCCAGTCTCTGCCTGAGGGTGAGGTCAGACTGACTCTGACCTTTCCAGGCAGCGGCTGAAGTGGGAGGTTTCTCACGAGGTACAGCAGTGGGCATTCGGGGTAGCGAGTGTAAAGATGTGCCAGAGAGCTGAGGGCTCGAATGGGGGCATTGGGCTACAGTATCGAGGAAAGAACAAATTTGCTGCTTTATCTCCTCCAGCATGGACAGGGGCATCGGAGTTGCTTCAAAGCTTGCGGAGGTTGTTCTTCCTTCGTCCGTAGTTATCTCGACCCTCACTCTCATGGCACATCCTTGTGCAGGGCCTCCTCATCTCTGCACCCATCCCCTCTGTATGTGGAATGTTCACAATTTCTGTGAACACACCAGTTATTGTGTAAACATGTGAATGTATATAAACTTTTTTGGTATGTGACGGGAAAGACGGAGGCTGGGATTGCATTTAGCGTTCGCATGTTCCATTAGCCTCTGAGAGTTTCCAGATAGCGTGAGAGCCGCATGGGAGTGCCCCTCGTGAATCCGTGCATGCTGGCAAGCCTCGATATGGCGCGCATCAGGCCGGTGCTATACTGGAGGGCATGCTTTTTTCTCCATGCAATCTCCTCTGGGACATACTGGAGGGCTGCACATCTCAGCACGTACTTTCTTATCACCTCGCCGCCGACCCTCTTGAGCTTTAGCTCGGGGGAGATGCGCTGGGCAGCCTCGATGATGGGGGGACTCAGGTATGGAGCCTCGAGGGCGATTCCCCATGCAGCAGCCACCTTCTTATCCCTGTGAATACCCCTCTGGAGCAGCTCGTTCAGGTCACACTGCATACACTCGCCCACATCCTCGGCATCCTCGTACCTCTTATATCCACCAAACAGCTCATCTGCTCCCTGTCCCGTGATGAGCACGTCTGTTCCCTCGGCTCTCTGGGCCAGCATGTAAAGGGGAAGTGCTATGCTCACATCGAGCACCGAGGAGGTGTCGAGCATGCCCACCACCTCGCAGAGAGCCCTTTGCACCTCCTCGATACCCACCACGTGAATCGTTGTGCGCTCCCTTGCACCGAGCAGCGATGCCGCCCGCCCAACCCACTGCTCGTCCCTCGAGCCCTCGAGCGCTATGCTCACGAGGGGCACATCGAGCAGCGATGCCAGAATGGAGCTATCGAGCCCTCCAGAAAACGCTATCGCCGCCCTTTTGTCCTCAATGTGCCTGGCAGTGAGCGATGCCGCATCCTCGAGCGCTCTTCTCACGATGGAGATGGCCAGCACCTCATTCTCTACGTCATCTGTGGACATGCTCACACTCACACTCACACGTACTCCCTAGGGTCTGCTATCATGCCGTGCAGGGCGGTTGCGGCTGCAGTGAGCGGTGATGCGAGGTATATCAGCCCCCCAGCCCCCATGCGGCCCCTGAAGTTTCTGTTTGCGGTTGACAGGCACACCTCGCCCTCCGAGAGCACCCCTTCATGTGCCCCAAGGCAGGGACCGCATCCCGGGTTTATTATTGTTGCCCCGCTCTCCACGAGCGTGGTGATGATTCCTCTCCTGCAGGCCTCTGCGAGTATGCGCCTTGAAGCTGGGGCGATGATGGTTCTGACCTTTACCCTCCTCCCTTTCAATATTCGGGCAGCCCCCTCGAGGTCGCTCAGCCTTCCGTTGGTGCACGTGCCGATGAACACCTGATCAACGGGAGTGCCCACCACTTCGTCCACCGGGTGCACATCGTCCACCCTGTGGGGCACCGCCACCTGTGGGGCAAGATTGGAGACGTCGAACTCGTACTCCTCACAGAAGTGAGCATCCTCGTCGGAGTGCACGGGAGTGCAGTCCCTGCCCCTGTCTCCAATGTACTCGAGGGTGGTGGCGTCTGGCGGCACGATGCTCGCCTTTGCTCCCATTTCCACCCCCATGTTGCACAGCGTGAGCCTCTCGTCCATGGACATCGTGGCTATCGTGTCCCCGTAGTACTCCAGTGCCCTGTAGCTTGCCCCATCTGCACCGAGCGTGCCCACGATGCTCAGTATCACGTCCTTTGCCACCACTCCCCGCGGCAGTCTTCCGCTGACCTCGATGCGGATGGTCTCTGGCACTCTGAGCCACGTGATGCCCCGCGCAAACACGTCTGCTATGTCGGTCGCGCCGAGCCCCGTGGCGAACGCACCCAGCGCCCCATATGTGCATGTGTGGGAGTCTGCCCCCACCACCAGCATCCCCGGACGCACGAGCCTCCGCTCTGGGAGAATCTGGTGGCATATTCCCTCGCCCACATCGAAGAAGTGCTGGATGTGCTGTGCCCTCACCCACTCCCTCACCCTGCGGTGGAGCATGGCGGTGCGCTCACAGTTGGCTGGCACGATGTGGTCGAACGGAATTGCAATCTTGCTCGCATCCCATACCCTCTCCACACCCATCTCTGAGAGCACCTTGAGGGCGATGACGCTCGTGCCATCGTGTGCCATTGCCAAGTCCACTGCACACTCCACGAACTCCCCAGCCTCCACGTCCCTTCCAGCCTTCATGCCGATAATCTTCTCGCTGATAGTGCTGCCCATATACCCACCATCTGTTGCCAGCTATATGGTTCTTGAGCAAGAAAAGCTATATCATCTGGCGGCATATAGAAGTAGAGGTAGAGGTAGGGGTGGGAGATGGAGCGAGCGCGCGTGAGAGATGGGGACGTCGTGGTGTGCGTCGGAGGAGGAGTAATGGGAACGAGGGCAGCACAGGCTGCAGCACAAGCAGGGGCATGCGTGCTCGTGATGGACTCTGACCCAAGGTGCAGGGCATCTCGCATCGCCCAGAGCATGCTCGATGACATCTCATCGTTCGAGCCAGTTGCGGGAAATGTGCAGCTCTGGGTGGGCGATGGTGTGCGTGGGCTGCTCGAGCTGATGAGCACACTCACTCCAGCCCTCGTGGTGCCCGCAGTTCCGGGGCATATGGCTGCAAAGCTCCTCCTGTGCCATGCTGCATCGAGGCGCATCCCCCTGCGGGTCAGCGGCACACTGGCGGCGCAGCTCGCATCCTGTCTGCCAAAGGAGAGCGTTCTCGTGGCTGACACTCCAAGCGGCGTGCTCATCGTGAGCTATATGCCCTCTGGGAAGATGTGTGCCGAAGGGTGCACCCAGCCCCTCGTGTGTCCCATAACGGGATTTAGAAAGGACGTACCCATGCACGAGCTCATCTCCAGCTCGCTTGCACACGTGGTTGACCGTGCAAAGGTGCTCGTGAGCTGGCAGCTGGACGGCTCTGGAGGGGTGATGGGCGAGGATGTGCGTGCCATGCTGGATGAGCTCGAGATGATGTGCAGCGGAGATACGTATGCAGTTGCCACGGCATGTGTGTGCCATGGCATTGTCAACACGTTTGAGGTGGTGTGAGGTGCTCGACGAACTGTTCTCAGCGATGCTGGAGCGGCTCGAGGTGATGGATGAGGCAAGGGAGAGGGGACTCAAGCTCACCCGTGAGGTGGTGAGGCTCTCCAGCAGGGCAATCAGGGCTGCCCACACCTCACATCTCGATGAGGCAGAGCGCATGCTCGCCCGCGCGAGGAAGATACTGGACGATATCGAGAGCACACTCTCTCCACATCCCATGGTGTACTATGCAGGCTTTGTGCACCACGCGCAGCAGGAGTATGCAGAGGGCTGTATATTCATATCGCTGATAAAGGGGGAGCGCATTCCAACTCCAGAAGAGCTGGGTGTGATGGATGCGGCATACCTGAGCGGGGTTGCAGACGCGGTGGGCGAGCTCAGAAGACACATACTCGGGCTGCTTGCCGCGGGCAGGATAGAGCATGCACGCACCATGCTCTCGGTGTGCGAGGAGATACACCACTGGCTGGTGCAGGTGGACTATCCAGATGCCATCACCATGGGTCTTAGGAGAAAAACCGATGTGGTGGCGCAGCTGATAGACAGGACATGGAGCGATGTGGGTGCGTTCATGGCTGCAAGAAGGATAGAGGAGGCCACAAAAAGATGAGCGGGGGCTTTTTGTTCGAGGAGCACACCGCAGACGTCAAGTTCCATGCCTTTGGAGAGACACTCGAGGAGGCGTTTGGGAATGCGGCAATGGCACTCTTTGAGACGATGCTGGACACCTCGTGCGTGAGGCCCCTTGTGAGCATCGCTGTGGACATCGAGGCAGAGGATGCAGAGGCACTGCTGTATGACTTTCTCTCAGAGCTGTTGCTCGTGTTCGATGCCGATGGGATGGCTCTCTCTGAGTTTGATGTGAGCATTGAGCGCGATGAAAAATGGCATTTATTTGCCAAGTGCAGAGGCGAGCCGTTTGACCCCTCCCGCCACCACTCGAGAACAGAGGTAAAGGCAATCACCTTTCACGAGCTCTCGGTGAGGCGGATGAACGGGGGATACGAGCTAACTGTGGTGCTCGACATCTGAGACGAGATGAAGCATGCCATTGCCACACAGCCACTCGATGCTCGCCTTCGCATCCTCTATGCTTTGCACTTCCAGTATGCACAGGATGGGAAGCCTCTCCAGCACCCCAAGCACACGCTCAAAGTCTATCTCTCCACTGCCGAGCCGTGCGTGCTCATCGTTCTCTCCCGAGTTGTCGTGGATGTGGGCGTGCACTATTCTGTCGCTCTTCAGGAAGTCGTACAGCCTTCCCATCACGTTGGCGTGCCCCACATCCAGCACGAGCCCGAGCCCTCCCAGCATGTCGAGCTCCTCTGGCTGGGTGAGAATGGTGTTCGCCCATCCAGTCATGTTCTCGATTCCTATCTCGATGCCGTACTCCGCTTGCAGCCCCTCCAGCTCCCGCAGCGAGCGGCGGCATGCCCCGTAGCTTTCCTCTCTCTCGTAGTTCCATATGTAGTAGCCGGGATGCACCACCACGAGCTGTGCATCGATATCTGATGCAGCGATGAGCACCTGCTCCACGAGGTCCACCGCAGCCCTTCGCATCACCTCTCGAAGTGAGGCGAGGTTGCAATCTATGGGGGCGTGCACCGAGTACGTAAAATCAAAGCTCTCGCACACCTCGGTGTCCACGCGGGTGATGTCGTGCTTACCATCGCACAGAATCTCCACACACGCAAGCCCAAGCTCGTCCCTTGCCACATGGAGCACCTGCTCGAGCGATGCCTGCATGTCGATGTACGTGGACACGCCGAGCTCTCTCACGCCACGGGCTCGTATCTCATCACATATCTACTTTGTTTTATCGTGCATCTACTCTGCTTTATCGTGCTCCAATCCTCTTGGAGCCAGCGCTTGTGAGTCAGCGCTTGTGAGTCAGCGCTTGTGGGCCAACACACAATTAAGCAACCTTTATATTCATTCACTCTACTTGTATTATCTCACAGACTCAGTGTATTTGAGTTCCTTAAGGCGTGGAGGGTGTGTGTATGGATGAAGGCTCCAGAAGGATTGTGTGGGGGTTGTGTGCATCCCTGTTTTTGATTCTCCTCGTAAGCTCGTGTGCTGCTGCTCAGACGGATTATCCCATAGCTCCCGCGGACAGCGTGATACAGAATGCCCTGAACTCGCTGAAGGTGAATCAGTCGGCAGATGGTAAGATAGTTTCCGATTCAACAACTGCATGGGCGGTTATGGCGTTTGCCTCTGCGGGCATAGACCCGCACACTCTCAAGACGTCCCCCACGAGCCCGAGCGCTGTGGACTATCTGCTCGCGAGGGGGGACTCTCTTTCGAGTGCGACGGACTATGCACGGCAGATACTCGCTCTCTCGGCAGCTGGCGAGCCTGCCGATAAGTATGTGCAAACGCTTCTGACATACTTCGATGGCACCCAGTTTGGAGATGCGGGCGGGCTGAATGACGACATCTATGCATTGCTCGCGCTGTGCTCGGTGGGTATGAACACGGGCAACTCGACGGTGAACACCACCCTCCACTACATCAAAAGCCATCAGAACGCAGATGGTGGATGGAGCTGGTCACTCAGCTCCACGAGCGACACAGACACTACGGCAGCAGCCATCCTCGCACTTCTTGCGGCAGGCGAGCCACAGAGCTCGAGCACCATCACCAATGCCCTTGCCTTCATAAAGAGCAGGCAGAACAGCGATGGTGGCTTTGGATGGGATGCCACATATACACAGTCCAACGGGGACTCCGATGCCTATGCCATAATGGCGATTTGGGCGGCTGGACAGGACCCCACCAGTGCTGAGTGGACAAAGGGGTACAATCCAGTTGAGCATCTGCTCAGCCTTCAGAGGCCAGATGGCAGCTTTGCATGGAATGGCACTGGAGACTCCACGCCAGACGCCATCGTTGCCCTCCTGGGCAAGTTCTACCCCCTCCACGGCTTTACCAACCACCTCAGGGTTGAGGGCAAGAATGCCACGCTGTTCGAGGGCGATGTGTTCTACACCGTTCCATATGTGGCAATCGCGGACAACAGCGGCGATGCGTTCGATGCGTTCACCGAGCCCTGTGTAGCCGCACAGCTCGAGACGATGAACGACTCCTTCGGCATTCCAGTGTATACCACGGATGCATATGGCAACTACTTCGTGGTGGGCATAGCAGGGGAGAACAACTCTGGTGCGGACGGATGGCAGTATGCGGTGAACTATGGGAAGGCGAGTGTTTCGGCAGAGGATTGTGTGCTAAAACCCGGTGATGGGGTGGTGTGGTATTATGGCTCACAGCAGGCGGTGCTCAGCGCTCTCATGGTGCCCGAGGTCGTGCAGGTCAACAGGACGTTTGTGGCTCACGCACTCTACTACAACCAGTCCAGATGGATGCCGCTCGAGGGAGCGTACGTGTGGGCAAACGGCGCGCCAATCGCTGGGCCCACCAACGCCTCTGGTGCCGTGAGCATGTCCTTCAATGCGAGCGGCAACTACACACTGTGGTGTGCTGGAGCACAGACAGCCGACTATCCGGGGGGTGATTGGAGGTATGTGATAAGGAGTGAGAAGGTAATGGTCAACGCCGGTATACCCCCCATTCCCGTGGCCGCTGTAAGACACGCCATCAACAACGTGGACTCGCCAGTGTTCTTCAATGGCTCCGGCTCTTACGACCCTGACGGCTCCATCGTCTCATGGGTGTGGGACTTTGGAGATGGTACTTGGCTGCACACCAACAACAGCACCACCTCACACGTGTACACTCACTACATGTGGAACAATGGCTCTTATGCTCCATTCATGGTCAACATGACAGTGTACGACAACGCCAGTGCTTACAACTACACCCACATTCCCGTGATGGTGTACATGGCTGGGGATGCCAACGGCGATGGCGTATCGAACATACTGGATGCCTCATTGGTGGGTCTGCACTGGAACTCCCACTATGGCAACGCCGATTACGACGATGGAGCAGACCTGAACAACGACGACAGAGTGAACATCCTAGACGCCGCAATCGTGGGGCTGAACTGGAACCGACGGGCAGAATGATGGGGGCTAATATGGAGCTTGAAGTGAGGTTGCGAAATATCGGCGTGCAAAGTGCCAGCAGCACATCAGATAACAACACGATGGGGTGAATGTACTGGAGACAACGTGGGTCGTCCTGAACTGGAACACATGGATGGAGGAGTGTGATTGAGGGCTTGGGTAGTGGCTGCGATGGCTGTGCTCATGTGTGTGCATGTGGTGGCTATATCGGCCATGGCCCAACCCTCCTCTGTCGATGAGCTGCTGAAGGAGGCAGGCTCCAAGTACTACCTCGGCGAGTATGCAGAGGCCAAGGAGATATACCTCAAGGTGCTCGAGCTCGATGAGCGCAATGTGTTTGCCCTGTATGGGGTGGCCAACTGCCTGTATGCCCTCGAAAGCTATGCTGAGGCCATAGAGTATTATGAGCGCGCCCTCGACGTTCAGCCAGATAATGTGGTGTTGCTCAACAACATTGCCAATGCCTACTATGCGCTGAAGCGCTACGAGGATGCCATTGCGTACTATGAGCGGGCGCTGCGGGTGGACCCAGCCAACGAGGTGGTGCTCGAGAACCTCGCAAACGCCCAGTATGCCGCTGGCGATTACGAGGGGGCAGATGCCACCCTCAAGAAGCTCGAGAGGGTGAGGCTCCCCACCTACATCCTCACAGCGAGGACACTTATGGAGAGGGGAAACTACACGGGCGCCATCCAGTACTACCAGCGGGCGCTGGATGTGGAGCCAGAGAACATCAGCCTGCTCGTGGAGCTCTCGTATGCCCAGTATCGCTCTGGAAGTCTCGAGGATGCCCTCGCCACCCACGCAAAGGCACTGGAGAGAATGGAGAGGGCAAGGGGCTACAGTGGTGCGCTGAGCTTATCGGACGATTCTGGGAGGGTGGTGAGGCTGGCAGAGGTGGGCATTCCATACACCCTGAGGCTGGCGCTCGAGCCGGGTCCAGATGCCCGGGCGGGCTATGTGTACGTGAAGATTTATGGATCTGAGGATTCTGAGGATACCCCAGCGGTGTGGGTGGATGGCAGACCCTATTATGCTCCCATAATACTCCGCTCTGATGAGCGAGCTGGCCCGAGGGTGGTGTTCACGCAGGCTGGCACGTACACATTCCAGCTCAACGAGGCAGATGCCCAGTATGTGGTGCAGGTGCTCGACCCTGCCAGGATGAGCGAGCTGGCATCCCAGCGGGCAATGAGCACGTATGTTGGGGGGCTGCTGCTCATGGCTGGCATTGGAGTCGTGCTGCTCGGGTTTATTGCATACAGGCTGGGGAGGGGGATGGGGCGGTGAGGGCAGGGGTGTGGATGACGCTGTTGCTCATGGCCTCTATGGTGACATTTCCATGTGCCACTGCCTACCCGCTTCAGGCGAACGACTCTGTGATCGCAAATGCCCTTTACTACCTCCACTCACAGCAGAAGTCCAGCGGTAAGATAGGGGGGTATGCGCTTTCCGAGTGGGCAGTGATGGCCATCACCGCCGCAGGGGAGAACGCGTCGTCCGCCAACTGGACGGTGGGCGGAAATTCGCTCGCGGACTACATCCTTGCAAACCAGCATCTTGTGGACACTGACCTTGCCACGGATGTGGAGCGGCACATCCTCACGCTGCTCTGCCTTGGTGTGGACCCACGGAACTCCAGCGGCATAGATTATGTGCAAAAGCTGGGCGACCTGTACAAGCAGGGTCAGATTGGCGACCCATCGCTGCTAAACGACGACTTCTGGGGTGTGATTGCGCTGGTGGCGGCTGGTGTGGACCCCTCCAACTCCACCATCATAAAGGACAGCGTGCAGTTCATCAAGGACAACCAGAATGCAGATGGAGGCTGGTCGATGAACGTGGGGGGTCCGAGCGACACTGATGACACCGCCATTGCGGTGCTCGCCCTGCTCATGGCAGGCGAGTCCACCACCTCGGATGAGGTGAAGAGGGGCATGCAGTTCATCAGGGACTCTCAGGACGCCAGCGGGGGGTTCGTGTCCGACCCCTCGTTTGGCACGAGCCCCACCTCTGAGGCAACCTCGTGGGCGATATGGGCGATTCTGGCAATGGGAGAGTCCCCCACATCGGGTGAGTGGACGAAGAACGACAATCCAGTGGATTTTCTGAAGTCGATGCAGGACTCGGATGGCGCATTCTTCCACCTTCCCAACACTCGTTCGAGCCCCGTCATGTCCACCTCATACGCCATCATCGCTCTTATGGGAAAGAGGATTCCGGTGGTGAGCAGCAGCACGCCCACGCCAGAGCCCAGCTACACGCTGGTGTTTCCCGAGACCACCATATGGGCCGACAGGGCGAGCGTGTATGCTGGTGAGCAGTTTACCGTTTTTGTGTACTACTATGATGCGGGGAGATGGCGTCCGCTTCCGGGCGCAGAGGTGTCGGCTGGCGGGCAGGTACTCGTCACGGACACCTCTGGCACCCTCTCGATGAACATCACCACTCCGGGCACCTATACGCTGAGGGCATCCAAGAGGTACTACAATAGCAGCGAGTTCAGGATAGAGGTGCTCTCTCCCCCGACAGAGGTGCAGCAGGAGGTGGAAAGGATGCTCGAAAAGCACTCCAAGCCCAGCATGCTGTATATGAACGAATCTCCCACCGGTGGGGAAGGGCATCTTGAGAATGGTGCCGTGGAGGATGAGGCAGCTTGGAGAGAGCCAGAGCCCGCTGCCAGAGGTGGTGGAGCGGTGCTCTCTCTTGGTGCCCTGCTGGCGGCTCTGCTGCTCTTTGGGAGGTGGAGGAGGTGAGGATGATGTGGGCTGCTATGCTCGTGCTCTCACTGCTTGGGACACAGATGGCGCTTGCACAGGCTGGAGCTGCCACCACAGCTGCCACCACAGTTGCCACCACAGTTGCCACCACGATATTTGCAGACAGGACGAGCGTGTATGCTGGCGAGCAGGTCAACATCTCGGTGTTCTATCACGACCCCGCCGGGAGGTGGAGCCCGCTTCCGGGTGCGGAAGTGCTGGTGGGCGAAAGGACGTTCATCACGGATGCAGATGGAAGGCTCACGCTCACTCTCGATGAGCCGGGAACGTATGACATTGTGGCCACCAAGGATGGTTTTGCCACGAGCGAGAAGTTCACACTTCGAGTGCTGCCCACCCCCTCTGGCAAGCCCACTCCAGAACGAAATCTACGAAATCCCCGCATGCTGGAGATGGGGGATGTGTTCCAGCAGCAGGATTCTCCAGCGCAGCCTCTATCGCAGCCTCCAGCGCGGCCACCCACCACTCCCGCGTTCGGCATTATCGCCTCGTTTATGGCCCTGCTGATAGTTGTCCTGAGGAGGATGTGATATGAGAAGATGGTTGGCGTTGATGGTGTTCCTGTTGGTGCTGGCAGGTGCGGGTTGTGTGGATGATGGGAGTGGGCAGGCTCCCACGTCCACACCAGCCACCACTCCTCAGGAGGAGCAGGGGTTTGAATTCACCACCCAGCAGCCCGCTGGCGCGCATACCTCTGGCACATCTTCCATCGAGCCCACAAGGGTGGTGGTCACCCTCTACTTTGGAAAGGTGCTGCTGCTCAATGAAAGCGTTCCATGGCAAAAGGGGCTTACGGCGATGGATGCGCTCAGGCAGGTTGCCAGCGTGGAAACCGCATATGGAGGTGGCTTTGTGAACGGCATCAACGGGTACGTGTCCAAGTTTACAGGTGGAGGTGGGCAGAAGGTGGACTGGTTCTACACGGTAAATGGCTTTCCCGTGGACAGGGGGGCACCCGCATACGTGTTGCACCCCGGAGATGTGCAGATATGGGACTATCACGAGTGGGCGTACTATGGGCGCACGTGTGTGGTGGGTGCCTTTCCAGAGCCGTTCGTGCATGGCTACAATGGTGTGGTAAGGGACACCCTCATCGTGTATGAGGATGGGCTTGAGGAGAGTGCACAGCAGATTGCAGAGCGGCTGCGGCAGGAGGGTGCCACGAGGGTGTCGGTGATTACATACGACGAGCTCACTCAGCAGCAGAGGGAGCAGGACAATATCATACTGGTGGGCACATACGAATTCGAGCCCATACACTTCGTGCTTGGTCTGCACGCGAGGCTGAACATCTACACCTACATCGAGAATGGCAAGGTGGTGATGGAGGACGTGGGAGGAAAGAAGAGTGTGCTTGGCGATGGTGGCATAATCGTTGCCACCAACAGCCCATGGAACCCAAGGGGCACTGGAGTGAATGAGAACATGGTATGGGTGGTGGCGGGCACCTCCAAGGAGGAGGCAAATGCCGCTGCAGAGCTCGTGGCGAAAACCCCCGAGAGGCTGCACTACTTCTACTCGGTGGCGGTGGTGAATGGAGATGTGGTGAGGGTACCCCAATGATTACGTTCAGGTATGAGGACAGGGACACGCCGGTGCACAGGACGAGCGCGGTTGTGAAGCTGATATGGGTGGTGGACGTGCTCACCCTCAGCCTCATATTCGACGACCCCATCTACCTCGTGCTGCTGTTTGCCGCCACGCTGCCCGTGGTGTACGTGGGCCACATCGCAAGGGAGTGGTTTTCTGTGATAAGGTTCGTGGTGTTTCTTGCTCCCATGATTGTGGCGCTGAACGTGGCGTTCAACCACAACGGCTCTCACGTGTTATATCAGGCGGGTGTTGCCCTTCCCTTTTTGGGCACCCCAACCATCACGCTCGAGGCCCTTGTGTACGGGCTCATGATGTCCGTGAGGCTCCTTGCCATACTTTCGGCGTTTGCCATCCTCACGTTCACGGTGCATCCCGATGACCTCATGCTGCTCATGCTGAAGCTCAAGGTGCCCTATCGCTCTGTGCTCGTCACCTCGATGTCCACCCGCTTCTTGCCCACACTGATTGAGGATGCGAGGACGATAACAGATGTGCAGCGCTCCCGTGGTCTGGAGGTGGACAGGGGGAACATCATCCAGAGGATAAAGAACAGAGTTCCCATTCTGGTGCCACTCGTTGCCAACTCGCTCGACCGCGCTGTGCAGATAGCCGAGGCAATGGAGTCGAGGGCATTTGGCTCATCCAAGAAGCGCACGTTCTACAGGGAGCTGGAGCTGAGCAGATGGGACAAGGCGATGGCCCTGCTCATGCTCACGCCCTTGGTGCTGGGGCTTTTGGGGAGGCTGCTGTTTGGGCTTGGAACGTATCGCTACTACCCCTCTCTCGAGCCCATAACACTCGAGCCCATGGGCGCTGTGGCGCTGCTCGTGGTTCTGCTGGTGCTCAACATGCTTTCCATTCCACAGAGCCGCTTACAAAGTAAGCAACTGTTGATTACGAAGTAATCAACACTGGCGAGGAGGAGTGTTGCATGATAGACGTTCGTGGCTTGACGTTCTGCTACTCGGATGCGCATGCCCCTGCCCTGAGGGACGTGAGCCTCCACGTGGAGGAGGGGGAGTTCGTGCTCATCACGGGCCCCTCTGGCTCTGGCAAGAGCACTCTCGCACGGTGCTTCAACGGGCTCGTGCCCCACTTCTATGGGGGGAGAATCAGGGGCAGCATCGTGGTGTGCGGTCTGGATGTGCTCAAGAGCTCGACCAAGGAGCTTTCTCAGCGTGTGGGCATGGTGTTTCAGGACCCTGAAAACCAGCTGATATCGATTGACCCTGAAAGGGAGATTGCGTTCGGGCTGGAGAACCTCGGGCTCTCGCGCAGCGTGATTGCCCGAAGGATTGAAGAGGCGCTGGATGCGGTGGGCATCGTGCACCTTCGAAACAGGCAGCCCAATGAGCTCTCTGGAGGCGAGAAGCAGAAGATAGCCATCGCCTCGGTGCTCGCCCTTCATCCAGAGGTGCTCGTGCTCGACGAGCCCACGAGCGAGCTCGACCCCAAGGGAGCAGAGGATGTCCTCAGAGTGGTGGAGCGCATCAACGACGAGCTGGGCATCACCGTGGTGCTCATAGAGCACAGGCTGGACAGGGTGGTGCATCTGGTGGACAGGGTGGTGGTGATGGAGGGCGGCAGAATCGTGATGGACGGTGAGCCAAGAGAGGTGATGGGAGAGCGTGCCCTTGCAAGCACGGGTGTGGGCATCCCCCCCATCATCGACCTCGTGCTAAGGCTCGAGGAGAGGGGCGTTTGCGTCGGCAGGGTGCCCCTCACCGTGAAGGAGGGCAGAAAGATACTGCGCCCCATCTTCAGGGCTTCAGGGAAGGATGTCGAGCTCAATGACCGCCGGGAGTACGGGAAGCAGGTGGTGAGCATGAGGGACGTGTGGTTTTCCTATGATGGGAGCACCCCAGTGCTCAGGGGCGTGGACTTCTCGGTGAGGGAGGGGGAGTTCGTGGCGGTGCTGGGTCGCAACGCCTCTGGAAAGACCACTCTGCTAAAGCACCTGATAGGGCTGAACATCCCCCAGAGGGGGAGTGTTGAGGTGTGTGGGCTGGACACGAGGAGCACGACGGTTGCCCAGCTCGCAAGGTATGTGGGGTTTGTGTTTCAGAACCCCAATGACCACCTGTTTGCAGACACCGTGGCAGAGGAGATTCGGTTTCCACTGAAGAACCTCAGATACCCGAAAGAAAGGATAGACCAGCGGGTGGGCGAGGTGCTCAGAATGCTGGGCATCGAGTGCTACAAGCATGCCTACCCTCGCTCCCTTTCTGGGGGAGAGAAGCAGCGGGTGGCAATCGCCTCGGTGCTCGCATTTGAGCCAAAGATTCTGGTGCTCGACGAGCCCACGAGGGGTCTCGACCATGGCCTCAAGCGCAGGCTGCTCGACATACTGGATGAGTACAGAACGCGGGGAAGGGCGGTGATATACTCCACCCACGATGTTGAGACCGTTGCGGAGTGTGCCGACAGGGTGGTGATTATGAGCGAGGGCAGGGTGGTGGTGGATGCCCCCAAGCGGGAGGCTCTCTCCAAGGCGCTGCTGTTCTCTCCCCAGATCAACAGGCTGGTGCAGGCGTTCGAGCGGTATGGGGTGCCCACCGACCTGCTCACGGTGGACGAGGCAATGGATGTGCTCGCATGATAAGAAAGAGCCACCTGCTGCTGATGGCTGCCCTCCTGCTCGGGCTGTTCGACATCGTGATACCCACAGTGAGCATGGAACTCAGCCGAGGCATCACCTCAAGCTGGTCTCTGGTATCGCTTGCCATCGTGGTGCTTGTGATTGGTGCCTTCCTTCTCGAGTTTGAGGAAAAGGAGCTCTCTGCCAAGCACATATCCCTCATTGCCATGCTGGGCACGATATCGGCTGTATCCAGAGTGCCCTTTGCGACTCTGCCCGGGGTGCAGCCATGCACGTACCTCGTGATATGCTCTGGCATCGTGTTTGGACCCATCGCGGGCTTCATGGTGGGTGCGGTCACGGCAGCAGTGTCCAACATCTTTCTGGGGCAGGGACCCTGGACGGTGTTTCAGATACTGGGGTGGGGTCTGGCTGGACTTACGAGTGGTGTGCTCTTTGGGATTGGAAAGCCCCTGCGCTACTCGAGGGTGTTTCTCGTGGGGTACGGGGTGATGTGGGGCTACCTGTTTGGCTTTATAATGAACGTGTGGCACTGGGTGACGTATATCTACCCCCTCACATGGAAGACCCTTTTGTTCACTCAGGCGACGAGCATATGGTTTGATACGATGCACGCGCTGGGCAATGCGGTGTTCATGCTGTTTCTTGCCCCAAAGACCATCGCCATGCTCGAAAGATACAGACGGCGCTTCGAGGTGCACATCCTGAACGAGGGCTAAAATATGGAAGCATATATATAAAGTGGGTGCGTAACGTGCAGTGATGCGGATTTGGGTGGTTGGCATTCTGGTGGTGCTCGCTCTGGTGGTGCTCGCGACCCTTCCCACGTGTGAGGCTGGGATACGGGAGGGGCTCGTGGGCTACTGGACGCTTCAGGAGGGCGGTGGAAACATCCTGTACGACTACTCTGGAAGCGGTCTCGATGGCGTGCTGCACGGTACAAGGTGGGTGGACAGGGGCAATTTCAACTCCCTTTATTTTGACGGCAGGGCGTATGTGAGTGTGCCACTGGGCTCTCTCTCCAATGGCACGCTGTCGCTGTGGATATACTGCAACAACTCCAGCGGTGGGCTCATCGCCATGCTGAGTGATGAGCACACCACGCTGAGGCTGGAGAGAGATGGGGAGAGCGGAAAGCTGCTGTATCGAATATCCACGCCAGAGTGGGAGCACGGGGCGTATGCAGAGCACCCCCTCACACTGGACCAGTGGATACACGTTCTCCTCACGTTTGGTCCTGATGAGGCGAAGATGTATGTCAGTGGCGTGCGGCAGGGAGACACCCTCCCACCCGTGAGCGGTCTTCATGGCTCACCCCAGCTGTTCATTGGAGGGGCACCCAGCGAGCAGGGGTTCTGGGGCGAGATTGCTCATGTGAGACTGTACGACAGGCAGCTGGCATCAGGAGAGGTGTGGTTGCTCACGCGGGCAGTCGAGCCCATACTTCCACCGCCAGTCGAGCGCGACACATCGAAAGCACCCTCTTCTGCAACACCCAAGCACACCCTCACACCACGAGAGCCCGCTCCCACACCTTCTCCCACATCCACTCCCACCGCCACCTCGCCCACCGCCACCTCGCCCACCGCCACCTCGACCCTCCCACTGGGGGGCTTAAGACCCGATGTGGAGCTTCCCATAACTCCTGGGTTTGAGTTCGTATTTGCCATGCTCGCCCTCTTGGCACTGGTGCTCAGACGCTCAGCACCGTGAGCACTCCAGTGGATGCAAGCGTTATGAGCACGCCAGCCACGAGTATGCCCAGTGCTATCGCAATGAGCGCCCTGACGAACTGCACATCGAACAGCGAGGCTGCGACGCATCCTGTCCATGCCCCTGTAAACGGCAGGGGGATGGCCACGAACATGCACAGTGCCACCAGCCCATAGCGCTCGAACTTGGTTTCCGTCTTCCTCCTCGTCCTGTCAAACAGCCAGTCAAAGAAGCACTCCCAGAGGGAGAACCTTCGAAGTCTGATGGACACGGGCTCGAGGAGCTTTAGCACCATCGGAACAGGGATGAGGTTGCCAATTACCGCAAAGAAAAATGCCTCTGCTGGAGCCATTCCGAGCCCCCCGAGGCTGGAGGGAGCGAGCGCAAAGGGTATTGCCAGCCTGAGCTCTGCGATGGGTAGCATGGCAACCAGCATAACGGCGAGTGGGGCAGGAAGCCCAGCGACGCTTTCAAAGAGGGAGACAAGCACAGACATGCTACCATGTCCCTATGTGCCTTTTTACTATTTCGAGCCTCCTTTTGTCCTCGGCAATGATGTTTGCGAGCTTGTCCACGATGAGCAACGCCACGTCCTTGCCAATGGCATCCCTCTTTTGTGTGAGATAGTACATTCCATGGGTCATGTAGAAGCTCCTCAGCTCCTCTGGCGATAGCATGTGCACCTCATCTCCTATACGGGGTGGCACACTCACGTCTCTCGAGGATGGCGTGCCCACGCCCAGAACGGTGTAGTATGTGCGCTCTGGGTCGATGTTGTATGGGAGATACTTCTCCCTCAGCTGGGGCTGCATGTATGGTATGAGCTCCTCCTTGATGGTGTTCACATATCCCACTATGATGCCCACGACCTCTGGAGAGGACATCACCTTTACGAAGCTTCCCACGGTGGCCCTCTCCTCTCCGCTCGCAGCCACCACGTATCTGTCCAGCCCTTCCACTGCCACTATGCTTCCCAGTGCCGCCATATCTCACCTGCCCGTGGTGAGCTCGCATCCCCCATCCATAACGATGAGGGTGTGCTCACTCTGAGATACCAGCCCTCCCGAGACCTCTTTCAGCACCGGATAGCCCTTCACTATGCCCTCCTTTAGAAGAGTGAGAAGCCCGTACTCCATCCTCTCGGTCTTCAGCCACCTTTTCGCATACGGAAGCGTGTGGTATTGCTCTATCTCTCTCTGAAGGGCTCGTGCCGTGGGGTGTCTTGCCCTTCTCGAGGACACGGTATGGAATATCTCCACCCTGTCGCCATCTGCCACCTTGCCCACACCCGTGGTGGCAAACGGCTCTATGGCTATGACCATTCCTGCCTCGAGGGGCACGCCCCTTTTGGTGTTTTTGTTGGGGATTGTGGGGGGTGCGTGGGCGATGTATCGCTCCAGTCCATGGCCAGTGAGGTTGTGTACTGGTCTGAACCCGGCATCGAGGATTGTGCTCTCTATCGCTGCCCCCACCTCTGCAGTACTCACCCCAGCCTCCACCACCTCGATGGCTGCCCTGAGCGCATCCTCAGATGCCCTCTTTAGCTCTGGATGGCCCAAGAGGTCAATCGTGATGGCGCCGTCTGCGATGTATCCGTCCACGTGCACACCCACATCGAGCTTGACGATATCCTCTCCAAACACCAGCTCATCGTCTGCTGAGGGTGTGTTGTGGGCAGCCTCCTCGTTGAGCGATATGTTGCATGGAAAGGCGGGCCTTCCCCCAAGCTCTGCTATGTACTCCTCCACGAAATTTGCCACATCGAGCAGCTTTGCGCCCTTTCTCACCATCGGGACAGCCCTTTCCATGACCTTCTGCCATATCTTGCCCGCCTTAACATAGCACTCGTATGCGTACTCTGCCTCGTCCTGTACACTCATTCTATCACCTCGGTGTGCGTTGCCAGGGCGATTGCGGCCTCCATCGTGAGCCCGCTATCGAGTATGGTGAACCTCTCTGGGCGCACCTCATGGGCTCTCACGAGTGCCTCCACTATGTGCTCCTCGGGTATCCCAAGCTGCCTGGCGGTGGTGGGGGCGCCTATGGTGGAGAGTGCATCTCTTATCGCCCGCCAGTCTCCTCCATGCAGATACATCATCATTATGCTCCCAACCCCACACTGCTCACCATGCAGCGCGGGTCTCGGGGCTATCATGTCCAGCATGTGGCTGAACTTGTGCTCCGAGCCGCTCGCAGGCCTCGAGCTTCCAGCGATGCTCATCGCCACACCACTCGACACCAGTGCCTTCATCACAATCCTTACGGCATCCTCAAGGTTGGGCTTTATGCTCTCTGCAGAGTCCATTATTATCTTTGCACTCATCTCCGAGAGGGCAGAGGCATACTCACTGTAGGGCTCTCCTTTGAGCCTGTGGGCGAGCTTCCAATCCAGTATCGCAGTCTTGTTGGAGATGATATCACCACATCCGGCAGCCAGAAACCTGTATGGAGCCCTCACGATGATTCCAGTGTCGGCCACCACGGCCATGGGGGCCTGAGCCTCCACGGATACGGTGCCATGCTCACCCCTTATGGACGCCCTCGATGACACGATTCCATCGTGAGAGGCCACGGTGGGAACGCTCACAAAGGGAATGCCCCTCTTGGTGGAGGCGAGCTTTGTGACATCTATTACCGTTCCACCCCCCACACCTATGAGCAGTGAAGCTCTTTGTGAGGCCTCCACCACCCTCTCCACCTCGTCCATGCTCGCCCTTTCCACGAGGATGTGCTCGCCATCTATGTGCGCATCCTCAAGGCTTTCCAGCGTTCTTTTGCCGGCAATGCGCATGGTGTTGGAGTCTGCCACCACGAGAGCAGACCTGCCACTGGGAATCACCCCCAATCTCTTGCACACCTCTGCGATGCCATCCAGCACGTCTCTTCCTATCACCACCTCTCTTGGAAGCTGCATGCTCTTTGGATGCTTTTCCGAGTGCTCGATGCTCACCTAATGGCACCTCGATTCGGTGTTGAGCCACAACCTATAAAAGAATGATGCTAAAAAAGAGGGCGGGGTGAAAAAGAGGGCGGGGGCACCCTCTGGGGGTACCCTCACCTCACCCTCACTTCAGCACCACCCTCAGCCCGTTCTCCTCTGCCAGCTGTCTGAGGATAAAGTCCTGAACGGTACCGAAGCCCGGAGTTGCAATGGTCTTCCCTGCAAGTTGTGCTGGAGTGTTTATCCCTGACTGTGCCCCTACAACAATAGATGACCCTTCATTGTTGGCGCCGGCGATGATGCGTATTTTAACGTCGTCATTGATGCGCTTTAGCGTTGCTGGGGCTCCGCCCAGATATCCAACGTCTATCTCCCCATTCTTGAATGCCTCCATTATTGCTACACCATTTGCAAATGGGGGCTTTATCTCGAGGTTCTCGCCACTCACGAGTCCGACCTGCTCGTAGTAGCCCTCCTTCTGGGCAACGTACACCGCGAGCTCGTGCAGGTCGGCAGCAAGGTGTCCCACTCTTACGGTCTCGGAGGGGGACACCTTCTCTGGCACCCAGTTCGGATTGGCATCCAGTTTCTCCTTTACTGCCCTGTAGTACTCATCGGTCAGAAAGTCATCGAAGAAGG